>CAZBUI010000136.1:0-5818 GCA_964495055.1 uncultured Candidatus Bathyarchaeia archaeon
CTCCGCCCCTCTTCCTAAGCTCCCTGTTGTCTATCCTGAGCCTGCAGCACATGCTCCGTACGTCATCAGGTTTGATGTCGCTGTTAACGAAGTTCGAGAAGTAGGGCGTCCCGTATTTTGCGGTCATCTTGAATATGCTTTCAGAGGTCTCCGACTCCCAGTCAAAATCATCTGTGATGCTGTATGTCGCGATGGGGAAGGTGAAGACTCTTCCTTTTGCGTCCCCCTCAGCCATGATCTCGGCGAAGCAGGTGTTGAACATGTCCATTTCTTCCTGCAGGTCCCCGTATGTGTCGGAGCGTATCTTTCCGCCTATTATGACTGGCTCGTTCTTCAGGAAGTCAGGGACCTTGATGTCCATGGAGATGTTTGTGAAGGGGGTCTGGAACCCTACGCGGGTGGGTACGTTCATGTTGAACAGCCATTCTTGTAAAACTTGTTTCAGTTTCTTTTTATCCAATTCATCGTATCTTAAGAATGGGGCTAGATAGGAATCGAAGTTACTGAATGCCTGCGCCCCCGCCGCTTCACCTTGGAGCGTGTAGAAAAAGTTGACAATCTGCCCTAGGGCTGAGGAAAGGTGTTTTGCGGGGGAACTCTCCACTTTCCCTGATACGCCTTTGAAGCCTGAGAGAAGAAGATCAGGTAGATCCCATCCTACACAGTATGGCCCCAGCACCGCCAGGTCGTGGATATGGATGTCTCCTGAACTGTGTGCTTCTCTTATATTGTTTGGATATATCTTGTTGAGCCAGTATTTTGAGATCAGATTAGATGATAGATAGTTGTTTAGTCCCTGCAGAGAAAAATTCATATTGGAGTTTTCGCGGACTCTCCAATCCGTTTTCATAATATATTTGTCAATGAGGTCGTCTTGGCTTAGTATAGTTGCGAGTTCTCTAAGATCTTGGTGTTGTTTTCTATACAAGATATAGGCTTTGGCGGTCCGGACCATACCTTTTTCAATTAGAGTTTTTTCGACGATGTCTTGAATTTCCTCTACGGTTGGGACTCCATCTCTTCCGAAGCCTTGTTCTAGTTGTTTAACGACGTTTTCAGTGAGTTCAACGGCTTGTTTCTCACCTTTTCCACCTACTGCGAGTATGGCCTGTAACAATGCTTTCTTGATTCGTTCTTTATCAAATTCCTGAAGCCTTCCATTTCTTTTCCTAACATATTTCATCTATGAAACCTCCCGAAACATTTTTCGCGGGTCGGAAAGGAAGCACTGAGAAGCATCAATGGGGGGAGACAATCTATCTAAAGGTATCACACATAAGGCATATACATGTTAGGATTGTCCTATAAATATTTAACAATTATATTTTAATTAAATAAGTCAACAAAATATAAAGGATTACGATGAATTTTAAATGATTTTATTTTTTTAAATTAATTTAGACGGCCTCTGTTTTTTTAGACAAAACTTTACAATTTTTCCTGAAACATAACAATAATGCAGGAAAAAACGATACTGAAATAACATAATTAAAACTCCTTGGTTTTCTGGGGATCAGGAAATGCCCTCGCTTAAATGCATGTAATCTATTTCTTATCTGGGATAGGATACAATGCGGCTGGGCTTTATTGTTAACCCATTAGCGGGAATGGGCGGTGCGGTTGGTCTAAAGGGCACTGATGGAGACGCCTATATTGAGGCATTGAAACATGGTGCAGAGCCTGTAACCCCTGAGAGAGCTAAGAGGTTCTTATCCAGCATCAAGAACAGAGATGAAACGTTCATCGTGTCGGCACCCGGAGTGATGGGAGAAGACCTCGTTGAAGAATCTGAGATGAAACGCCGTTTGGTAGGTTCATTGAAGAAAGGTGAAGCGACATCGGCGGAGGACACGAAAAGAATCGTAGGAAAGATGATTGGCGAAAACATAGATTTACTTGTGTTCGTAGGCGGCGATGGAACATCAAGAGACGTCTACGATGTTGTAGGTTCTAAAACACCTGTGCTGGGAGTCCCATCGGGCGTGAAGATGTTTGGTTCAGTGTTCGCTGTCAACGCTGAAGCAGCGGCTGAAGTGGTTGATGCCTTCATTAAAGGAGACGTGGAGATTATTGAAAAAGAGGTTCTAGATATAAACGAGGAGGCGTTCAGAAGCTCTAGACTGGATGTTAAACTCTATGGCTATATGAAGGTTCCAACAGTGAGGGGTCTGGTTCAGGCAGGGAAAGAACCTTCCCGTCACAGAGAGTCACAGATCGAAAACCAGGTGGCGATCGCTAAGCGTATAGTAGAGGACATGGAGGAAGGGGTTTTGTATCTGCTTGGGCCTGGAACCACGACTAGAACAATCGCCGATGAGCTCAAAGTAGACAAGACGCTACTAGGTGTAGATGCGATCCGCGACGGCAAGCTCATAGCTGAAGATCTAAACGAGGCGGGGATACTTGAACTCCTGGGTAAGTTTGATGAAGCGAGGATAATTCTCTCTCCCATCGGTGGCCAAGGCTTCATTTTCGGCAGGGGGAACCAAGAGTTCTCACCTGAGGTTATCGGGTCCATCGGGAAAGAGAATATCATCGTCGTGGCTACGAGAGACAAGGTGGATAAACTAAGCTGTTTGAGGGTCGATACAGGTGAAGTCGAGGTAGATGAGATTTTGAGAGGCTACATCAAGGTAATGATCGATTACAGAGAATGGAGGCTAATCAAGGTAGAATAAAAAATCAAAACCATTTACATATTCATTAACGTTATAGAAAGGGTGGCTAAACGGGAAAACGCGCCCAATATGTTTTTATTTGGTTAGCCTGCCCTTATTTGAGGTGCATTAGGTGCCCGGTGACTATAAAATTCTGGATTAGGCTGCCACTGGACACCTGGTATAACGTTTATTGTCGCGAGGGGTCTTGGGAGGGATAGCATGAGCTATAAGCCGTTGGACAGCAAAGTGGAGATACCGGCGCTTGAGCACGAGGTCCAGAAGTTCTGGAAAGACACGAACGCCTACTGGAAACGGGTCGAGATACAGGAGGCCGAGGACCGGCCTCACTGGAGCTTCATCGACGGCCCCATCACCGCGAACAACCCCATGGGGGTCCACCACGCGTGGGGCAGAACCTACAAGGACCTGTTCGCCAGGTACCGGTTCATGAGGGGCTACGAGGTCAGGAACCAGAACGGTTTCGACTGCCAGGGGCTCTGGGTGGAGGTCGAGGTGGAGAAGGAGCTGGGCTTCGAGTCCAAGCTGGACATCGAGGCATATGGGCTGGCCGACTTCGTGAAGAAGTGCAAGCAACGGGTGCTGAACTACTCTGCCATCCAGACGGAGCAGTCCATAAGGCTGGGGATGTGGACGGACTGGAACAACCCGGACGAGCTACGCAGGCTGGCGAAGGCCTTGGAGGACCCCATGGCTGAGACGACGTACGTGGGCTCCAAGGGGCCCGTGACGGGTACGGCCGAGTGGCTGGTGGGGAACCTGGGGATGCCCGAGCTTGGGGGCAGCTACTACACCCTAAGCGACGAGAACAACTACATGATATGGGCGGCTCTGAAGAGCTGCCACGAGCGGGGCTGGGTCTATATAGGGGCGGACGCGATGCCTTGGTGCCCCAGGTGCAGCACGGGGATAAGCCAGCACGAGATAGTGACCGAGGGGTACCGGGAGCTCACCCACACAAGCGTGTACGTGCTTTTCAGGCTGGTGGACAGAGAGGAGGCTCTGCTCATTTGGACGACGACGCCTTGGACCCTCACGAGCAACGTCGCCGCCGCCGTGCACCCCGACCTGACCTACGTCAAAGTCCGGTACAGGGACGAGGTGCTCTATCTGAGCAAGGGCTCGTTGAAGTCGGCTATTCCGGACCAGAGGAACGTGGAGGTTTTGGGGGAGCTGAGCGGAGCCGAGATGGAGGGATGGAAGTACAAAGGCCCCTACGACGAGCTGCCCCTGATAAAGGAGATGGGGGTCCCCGAGGCTCACAGGATCATTCTCTGGGACGAGGTGGGCGAGGAGGAGGACCTAATGCTCGGTAAGCAGTACGGGCTGCCGGCGCCGGCGCCTCTGGACGACTTCGGCGTCATAATCGATGGTTTCGGCTGGCTCACCGGAGTGCACGTCTACGACTCTGCGGAGCCCATCTTTGACGACCTCCGGAAGAAGGACCTGCTGTACAGGACCCAGAAGTACACCCACAGGTACCCGGTTTGCTGGCGTTGCGGCAGCGAGCTGGTGTTCAGGTATGTCAGCGAGTGGTTCATCGACATGGGGGATAAGCTGGACAAGCCCTACGAGGAGGTTACGGAGGAGGAGAAGGAACGGAACCTCAGGTACCAGATTATGGACAGCGCCCATGAGGTGGAGTGGATACCCGGGTTCGGGTTGAAGCGGGAGCTTGACTGGCTGCGCAACATGGACGACTGGATGATCAGCAAGAAACGGTACTACGGTTTGGCGCTACCCATCTGGAGGTGCCGGTGCGGATGGTGGGACGTCATCGGCAGCAGGGAGGAGCTCAAGGAGAGGGCTGTGGAGGGCTGGGACAGGTTCGAGGGGCACAGCCCCCACAGGCCGTACATCGACGCCGTCAAGATCAGGTGCGAGCGGTGCGGCGGCGTCGCGTCACGGATACCGGACGTGGGCAACCCGTGGCTGGACGCCGGGATAGTTGCGTTCAGCACCCTGCGGTACCGCCGGGACAGGGAGTACTGGGAGAGGTGGTTCCCGGCCCACTTCATCACTGAGTCGTTCCCGGGCCAGTTCCGCAACTGGTTCTACGCGATGCTGGCCGAGAGCACCATACTGGTGCGCAGGACTCCCTACAGGGTTTGCCTGGGGCACGGCCAGGTGCTTGATGAGGACGGGCGGGAGATGCATAAGAGCTGGGGGAACGCCATCTGGTTCGACGACGCAGCGGAGACCATGGGCGCCGACGTGATTAGGTGGATATGCTGCACGACGAAGCCTGAGAGCAACCTGCTGTTCGGGTACAAGAGGGCTGCCGAGGTGCGGCGCCTCTTCTTCATGACGTTGCTCAACGTCTACAACTTCTTCTACCAGTACGCGTCGCTGGACGGTTGGACGCCCAGTGGGGAGCCGGGCCCGCTGGCGCCGCTGGACAGGTGGGTGCTTGGGCGGCTGAGCAGGACGGTGAAGGCCGTCACCGAGGCGCTGGACGGGTATGACGCCCAGACGGCTTGCACGGAGATCGACGGCTTCGTGGACGTGCTGAGCAGGTGGTACGTGCGGAGGAGCCGGCGGCGGTTTTGGAAGACTGAGGCCGACGACGACAAGCGTGCTGCGTACGGCACTCTGTACAGGTGTCTGAGGACGGTGGTGTTGTTGCTGGCGCCGGTTACGCCGCATCTGAGCGAGGCGCTTTACCAGAGGATGGTGAGGCCGGTGGAGCCGGGGGCGCCCGAGAGCGTCCACCACTGCGGGTGGCCGGAGACGGACGGTTCCGCGGTGGACGAGGAGCTGCTGGCGGAGATGGATCTGGCGATGGCGTTGAGTAGCATGGGCCGCGCGGCCCGGAGCCAGAGCGGCGTCAAGCTGCGGCAGCCGCTGAAGGAAGCCGTGGTGGTGGTGCCGCCGGAGGATCTCCCGAGGCTGGGCAGGGTCAGGGACCTGGTGCGGGAGGAGCTTAACGTTAAGGAGGTTAGGGCTTCCTCGGACAGGGGGGTGCTGCAGGGTTTGAGGTTTGAGCGTGTGCCTTCGCGGCTGGGGCGCAAGCACGGGAGGCTTTTCCCGGTGGTGGCTGAGGCGGTGAGGGGGCTGGGCTCGGAGGCCGCCGAGGCGCTGTCGTCTGGGGTGCCGGTGACTGTGCTGGTGGACGGTGTGCCGGTGGAGGTGCTGCCGGG
>CAZBUI010000137.1:0-5814 GCA_964495055.1 uncultured Candidatus Bathyarchaeia archaeon
CCCCCCCTCCTCATCATCAAAGGCGAAAAAGGCTTCGTAATGTGCGGCTACCTCAACCTAGACACAGCGGAGAAGCTAGGCGCCGCCGCCGCCGTGGTGAGCGGCGTCAACTCCTTCAACGACGTCCTCAACGCCGAGATAAAAGCGGCGACCAGCAAGGCAAAGAAGCTGGGCGTCGAGCCGGGCAAAACGGTCAAGACGGTGATATCGAGACTCGGCTAGGCACAGTCATATATGAGCCTCAGCACCTTCTCCTTCGCCCCAGCCAATACGTTCTTGCCGTGGCTAAGTAGCAGCGCATCGAAATCGTAGTCGGCTAAAACGCCCAGGTTCCGCGAGGCCTCAGCCATGTCCTCACAGTACTTCTCGGGCGGCGCCTTGAGGTTGCCCTCACGGTCCCCGAAGATCGTGTCTCCCGCGATGATGGCCTTGTGCCCACGCAGGTAGAGGCAAAGGTTCCCGTCGCTGTGGCCGGGCACATGCACCATCTCCACGCCGCCGCATGCGCCTATAAGGTCGCCGTGCTCCAGCACCACGTCGGCCCTTACGTCCGTGCGCTCGAAGAGCTTGTCCTCATCGCCCTCCCCTATGATGACCTCTGCGCCCGTGAGCTCTTTCACCCGTGGAAGGTTGTCTATGTGGTCGCCGTGGGCATGGGTGATGATGATCATCTTAATGTCTCCCAGGCCCTTCCCCATCTCGTCAAGCTCCCTCCGGATGTTCCCGAGGCACCGAGGGGTGAAGCCCACGTCCACAAGGATCAGCCCGCCCTCACACTCAAGAACATACACCTCGGTGTCGAGGCCGTCAGCCTCAGCCACCTCAACGACCCTAAGCCCCTTCATTACCTCAACCAAATCGAGTCACATCTTACAGGCGGACACGGATATTAAACCCAACTACTCGAGAACCTCGAACAGCTTCCTGTTGTTGGTTTGACCCCTGACGAGCGCCACCGGCCGCCCCAGATGCCTCCTCAACAGCTTCGCTATCGCCGCGTTCGCCTTACCTTTACGGGGAACGGCCTTCACATGCACCAGGTAGTGGCCCTCCTCTATAAGCTCAACCGAGTCCCTGTTAGAGCCTGCCTTAACGTCGACAGTTATAATCATCGTATACGAAAATATGTGGTATGGTATAATAAACTTGGAGCTAATCGTGAAGCCTCTTAAGGTAACCGGAGTCGAGGCTGGACTTAATCGCCGCCACGGTCTGATCAGGAAAGTCCTTCATAAGGCTTCTAATCACCGTTGAAGCCACATAGTTCTTGAACCCGTCCTCACCCATCCCCTTGCTGTATCTCCTCCTCATACCGCCCTTACACGTCTCTTCCTCGAAGTCCAAAACCCCCTCGTCGCACATGGCGTTAAGGAAGTTAATAATGGAGGCACGGGAGACGCTCCTCCCCCCGTCGAGGCTCTCGTTGACGGCCTTAAAAACATCACGCGAGGTAAGCCCGTCTCCGTTGTGTTCCCATACATGTCTTAAAGCCTCTATCTGGTAGTCTCTAAGAACCTTTTCTAGCCCATCCTTCGATGGATCGATTATTATAGGCATGTTATCACCTGAACCCCCCTCATTTACCAATTAACGTATAAAAATCTTAGCGATTGAAGTTTACACGGAACATGTAAGTCTAGACATCCAGTACATGCCTGTCAAGCACATAGCAGGCCATGGTGCCCCTCAGAACCACCCCATCGTCGACCGAGACCTCTACCGACACATTACGCCTCTTACCCTCCACGGACTCTACCAAACCGGTGGCCACCATCCTATCTCCCGCCTTCACCGGTGCCAGGAACCTCACGTCAGCCGAACCCAGAACCACTAGAGGGTCGTTGACGGCGAGCATCGCGGCGTAGTCGGCTAGCCCGAACGTGAACCCGCCGTGAACTAGTCCCCTGTCGTCAACGACCATCTCCATCGACGCCGTGAGCTCGACAACGGCCTTACCCTTCTCCAGCAACATCGGCTCCCCCAGAAGCCTAGGATCGGCTCTCTCGTGCGTCCTGACTATACCCATGCCTCCTTACAGGTAGCCCCAAGATATCACGTTTACCCCACGTGAATAGTGTTAAAAGTCGATGCATGCCCCAATATTTGACATGAAGCTAGTCACATACAAAACGGAGAAAGGATACGGCCTGGGCGCCGTCGTAGAGGACTACGTTTTAGATCTCAAAGCCCTAGGTTCAAGGCTCTCCATGCTTGAGTTGCTGGATCTGGGAGCCGAAGGGATGGCGCAGGCTGGGGAGGCGGTGAAGGAAGCGCAGGAAAACCTGGCGTCGGGGAATCTCAAAGACTTGATGAGGCTAGGCGATATCAGTCTGGTAGCCCCCATACCGAGGACCAGGAAGAACATAGTCTGTATGGGCCTCAACTACGCGGAGCATGTGAAGGAAGGTGGTAGCGACAGGCCGCTGCCTCCGCACCCCGTCTTCTTCACCAAGCCACCCACGGCTATAACGGGCCCCTACGACCCCGTTATATATAGCAGGGCCGTGGAGAGACTCGACTACGAGGTGGAGCTGGCGTTCGTCATCGGCAAAGAGGGCAAATACATCCCTAAAGACGAGGCGCTGGACCACATAGCGGGCTACATGGTGTTTCAGGACATCTCCGCACGCACCCTTCAGCGGCAGCACAACCAGTGGTATAGAGGCAAGAGCCTTGACACCTTCGCCCCTGTGGGGCCGTACTTGGTGACCGCGGACGAGGTGGAGGACCCCCAGAATCTTGATCTATGGTGTAAAGTCAATGGCGAGATCCGTCAGAAGGCCAACACCAGCGACATGATCTTCGACGTGAAGACCATAATCAGCACCTTGAGCGACGGCATAACGCTGGAGGTTGGGGACGTCTTCGCCACCGGAACCCCCTCCGGCGTCGGAGCCGCCCACCCATCAGGGCTACTAAAGGTGGGCGACGTCATAGAGTCCGGCGTCGAGGGGCTTGGCGTCATACGAAACAAGGTCGTTTCCGAGAAATAAGATGAGAAAACATCCTATTTTCCCATCTTCCTATGATTATAACTGGTTTAACAGGAAAGAGTTATTAGGATAATCTTTTAACAAGAAAATGTTTATATTTAGTTCCTTTGGTTTGGGTAGTAGCTTTGAGGTGCTTGTTTGTCTCGCCCATCGATCCCCTCAGCAGGAAATGTGTCAGACGACGAGAGCCTCGAGGAAAACCGATGTGTTTGAGCCAAGCTTGAACCCGTTGAATGATGTTGAAGCGATCAAATTGAGTGACGATATGATGATCGGGCCCCCGAAGCTGACGCGCTTCGAGAGGGCGAGGATAGTGGGAGCCAGAGCCCTGCAGGTGTCCTTGGGCGCTCCGATACTCGTTAAACTCGAAAAAGGAGTAAGCGACGCCATCGACATAGCAATTCAGGAGCTTAACGAGCGGGTCCTACCCATGACGGTTAGGAGAACCCTCCCTGAAGGAACCTTCCAGGACATTCCCCTGATAGACCTCTTGGGCTCTCATTGAGGGTAGGCTGGCGGTTTGATCAGCGAAAAAAAGTCCTGGAGAACGACGGCCATAGTGTTGACACTGGTTTCGCTGTTCATCGGGTTGTTACAGAGGTCGAGGTACATGTTCCTTGACCCCAAGTTTGAGATATGCGTATTCCACCTGCCAGCCGTGCTCTCAATAATAATATACTCATGGCTACCCGAGAACTCTGGCGGCTAGAGAAAAAACTCTATAGCGTCCTCGTCGTTGTGATCGTCTCGGTAACGTTTATCCCTCTCTCCCTGAGGCATCCGAGAAGCTCGTCACATAATTCACCGTGCACCACCCGCACGGGCCACTGTATCCCCTTCTGTTCGATAGATCCCCGTCCGAGCATCCTGGCTAACAAGGCGGCCGTATACCCCGTGGTTTTTGCCATCGAAGTCATCTGTTTCTCCTCGTCGTAGAAGTCAACCATATCGTAGCTGACCTTTTTCTCCACGCCGTCCTTATTTCCCGAGACCCTCACAAGCAACACCGTAAGGTCTCTGTCTCCTTTAGCGGTGTCAAACCTCACCAGGGGGTACACGAGCTTGTGGAAAAGCTCCCTAGGCACCACCTTGGCCCCATTGTAGTCCACAGGCTCTTCGCTGATAAGGCCGAGGTCGTTCAGAAACATGATCTTGTCGACGAATCCGGAGTATCTGATGGTTTTTCCCCTGAAGTGCTGGACTCCCTTCTCCATGCAAAGCTTGAGCAGTGACGACGGGTAGCCGTCTATGAAGGCCTCCATGGGCTCCAGCCCCTCGACGAATATTGACTCCACCTCGGAGTACCTCTCCATCTCCACCTGCTCCCCGTCGACGATCATGGGCACTCTACCTGATCTCACGGGCATCTTAGTCCCGCCGAACACTATCTTGTAGTCCAGGGGAGGCTCAGGGTCCTTGGGGAGCCCTCCGCATGCGAAAAGGACCTCATCGACATGGTCCAGCATGCGGATGGCTTGGCCTGAGAGTATGTCTATCAGCCCGGGGTCTACTCCACATCTTGGCATTGCTGTTATCCCTGCTTCCTCTACCTCCGTCATAGATGACTCCATCTTGGGGGTACCCGCCTCCAGCTAGATCCACTATGTCTATCTGTGCCTCCATAGCCGCTCTTAACGCGTTCAGGCTGAACTTTGAGGCGGTTCCATGAATTACTATGTCATAGCCTTTCATGATTTCAACAAGACTGTCGTGATCGGTGACGTTGACCACGGCCGTGTCAAACTTTGTGCTTTCCACATATTTCTTGGCTTTCATTAGCTTCTTTGAATCGACATCGCACCCAGTGACTTTGGTGACTTCTGGGTCTCCGCAGCAGTCTTTTGCCATCGTTGGACCCATAAGCCCCCTCCCTAGAACGAGTATATCCATGCGTTGAACAACCACTCAAAATGAGACACTCAATATATATAGAGTGCCTAACGGGGCTGCCCCATCAATAAAAGGGGTCTCCGACGACGAAGCTCTTATATGCGCTGCGGTTAACTCAAACAGAATTATCTGGTGATAAAACTTGATAGATTTCTCGTTCACAGAGGAACAGGAGCTGTTCCGTGAGGCAATGAGAGAGTGGCTCTCGAAGAACCTTAGCCTTGAGCAGGTGAGGGAGAACGACACAAACCACGAGCTGCCCAAGAGCCTGATAAAGGGCATGGGGGACATGGGCCTCCTGCTGCTCACCATACCCGAGGAGGATGGGGGCTCAGGCGCCGACTGGGTCACCGCAACCATAGCCGCCGAGGAGATGGGGTACGCGGACATATCCGTTGCATCCGCAGTATTCTACTTGGTTCAGGCCAGCTGGGGCTATGTCGTCAACAGGCTTGCCTCGGATGTGGTGAAGGAAGGCTATATTAAGAGGGCGGCGCGAGGAGAGGGTTTCATAGGCATCGGCGTCACGGAGCCGGGCGGAGGTAGCGATGTCGCGGGGTTCAAGACGGAGCTTAAACCCTACGGCGACGGCTGGATAGTGAACGGCGAGAAAACCTACATCAGCGGCACCGCAGAGGCGGCAGAGCTGGATGGAGGCTACTTTGTCTCGGGGTACAACGACAGATCGAGGGGGCACCGCGGCATGACGGCTTTCTTCCTACCAATCAACCAAGAAGGCGTAGAGATAACCAAGCGCTTTGATAACATGGGTCGGATGGCCATAAGCACAGGCGGCTTCAAAATGACAGACATCAAAGTGTCTAAAGAGTACCAGCTCGGGGAGACCAACCGCGGCTTCTACCTCACAATGGAAGGCTTCGACGCGGCTCGTCTCCTCGTCTCAGCAAGCTGTATAGGTGCAGCCCAGAGA
>CAZBUI010000138.1:0-5778 GCA_964495055.1 uncultured Candidatus Bathyarchaeia archaeon
GTCTTCGACGAGATGAAGAAGGGGCTCATAAAGGTCATGGACCGGGTTAAGGCTCAGGGGAAGCCCGACACCGGGTTCCTGGAGCGCCCGGTGCCCGTCTCCGTCCAAGAGAAGATAGGTGAGAGCCTCGCCGCCTTCATCGGCTACGACATAGAATCGGACGAGGCGGGCGGCAGGATCGACACCACGGAGCACCCCTTCACCACGGGCTACTACACGGACGTCAGGATCACCACCCACTACCACGAAGAAAGGTTCGAGTCAAGCATATTCAGCGTACTCCACGAGGGCGGCCACGCCCTCTACGAGCAGGGGCTCCCCATGGACTGGATGTACCAGCCCGTCGGAACAAGCGCAAGCTACGGCATCCACGAGTCCATGAGCCGGTTCATAGAGAACATGGTGGGGAAGAGCCCCGAGTTCTGGACGTACTACCTGCCAGTAATGAAGGAGATCACAGGCGACACGTTCAGCGACGTGTCCTACGACGAGATGCTCCGCGCCGTCAACTATGTGACCCCCAGCAAGATCAGGATAGAGGCCGACGAGGTCACCTACGGGCTCCACATAGTCATAAGGTTCGAGATCGAGCGAGACCTGTTCAGCGGCAAGCTGAGCGTCGACGAGCTCCCCCAAGCTTGGAACCAGAAGTACATGGACTACCTGGGCGTGGAGATAGAGCACGACAGCGAGGGCGTCATGCAGGACACCCACTGGGCGGGCGGCAGCTTTGGGTACTTCCCCAGCTACGCGTTGGGAAACATATACGACGGCGTGTGGCTCACCAAGCTCAACAAGGACCTGCCCGGCTGGAGGGACCAGATAAAGGCCGGGAGCTTCAAGATTACCAAGCAGTGGCTCACCGACAACGTCTACGGCTACGGCAACCTGTACGACCCCGAGGACTTGGTGAAGGAGGTAACCGGTAAGGGGCTAGAGGTGAAACCATTCATAGACTACCTCGACGACAAGTTCAGGGCCGTATACGGCTACTAGCCTTCCATACACAGTTTCATTATTATTCCGCCTCTGCGTCTCTACCCCTACATTGAGCCTCCCAGAGGAGTTCAGGGCGTCCTACCGCAAACAGAGCTACGGGCTGGTGGGCGCCCACAGCGCCGTGAAGACGTGCCACTGGGTGAGGCGCAACCTCAACACCCGGGGGGCGGAGAACTGCTACAAGAACAGGTTCTACGGGATACCCACCCACCGCTGCCTACAGATGACGCCCAGCCTCGGCCACTGCACCCAGAGCTGCCTATTCTGCTGGAGGGCCACACCCGAGACCCTCGGGGTCTCTTGGGACCAGACACAGCCTTTACAGGACCCCGAGGACCCGGAGACCATCATCGAGGGATGCCTCAGGGAGAACCGTAGGTTGCTGAGCGGCTTCGGCGGCAACCCCAACGTGGATGAGGAGATGCTGAGCGAGGCGAAGAACCCGATCCACGCCGCCATAAGCCTCGAAGGAGAGCCCACGCTGTACCCGCGGCTCGGTGAACTCGTCGAAGCCTTCTACGATAGAGGATTCAAGTCGGTGTTCATAGTCACCAACGGCACGAGGCCCGACGTGCTCGGCGGCCTCGGCGTGGAGCCCACGCAGCTGTACGTGAGCCTCTGCGCCCCCGACGAGGAAACCTATAGGAGGACTTGTAGACCGACCGCGGCGGGCCTCTGGGACAGGGTGATGGAGACCCTTGAGCTACTCGATAGCTTCAGCTGCCCCACGGTGCTCCGGCACACGCTTGTACCGAAGCTGAACATGAGAAACCCGGAGGGCTACGCGAGGCTCGCCGAACATTCTAACGCAACGTACATGGAGCCCAAAGCGGCGATGAGCGTCGGGGCGGCGAGGGAGAGGTTCAGCTACAGCGAGATGGCTTGGTTCGAGGACATCCGAGGCTTCGCCGAGGAACTGGCCGCCGCGTCGAGCTACGAGATAGTCGACGAGCACAGGTGGAGCAGTATAGTCCTTCTCAGCAGACTCAAGAAGCCCATAAGACTATACTGAAACCATTATTAGCCGCCAAAATCGATAGGGTTCAGAATGATCGACAAGATGGGGATAAAGACGACCATCAGGGAACTGGTGGCTTACAGGGAGCTGAAGCCCGGGGAGAACGATGTCACCGAGTCCGCCATGCTAAACAGCGTACTCTACAAGAAAGGCATCCGGCCTAAGGACCCGTCCATGGTTATTTTCTACGACCCTAAAGACGAGCCCGGGTGCAGGCGGGAGGTGCTCATACCGGTTGACAGGGGTGTGGAAGGCGTGGACACCAAGATGATGCCCGAGATCAAGGTCGCGTTCCTGGTTTTCATGGGCACCGATAACCCTGTCGCGTACTATTACGAGAAGCTGTACGAGTACATAGAGGAACAGGGCCTGAAACCGAGTTCCGAGATGTGCAGCATCGAGGCCGTGTACCAGCCCAAGGAGTATGGGCTCAGCTACGGCAGCTTGATAGACGAAGACACGCCGGAGCACTGGCGGACCGAGATAATGATTCCCGTTGAGTAAACGTTTTATTCCAAACCATGTTTCCATTTGCTCGCGCGACCGTGGTCTAGCGGTTAGGATTTTGGCCTTCCAAGCCAACGACCCGGGTTCAAATCCCGGCGGTCGCACCACATATCTTTCGCTGATGGGTACCCTAGAGATTTTCCGTTGAATACGTCAACTGGATCGTCGGATATTTGGGATGAACCGCCCGGTGGACTCTGCGTACCTGTGGTACTCGTCACCGAACCTTGCTGCTAGCAGCCGTTCCTCAGCCGTAACAAGGTGGAGGTAACCGGAGATCGCCAGCAGGGGTGGTAGATGTAAAAGGTTTTTCGTTAAAATGGGTAGGCCGAGGAACATGAAGAAGTAGCCGACATAGGATGGGTGTCTTATATATCGGTATGGGCCCTAGGTCACCAGCCTGTGGTCCTCCGGCATCTCCCATGAGACGGGGTAACGGCCCCTAGCAGAAACACTCCACACGAATAATAAGACGCCCGCGGCGAGTAAGGAGAGCCCCAAAGCCGAAGCGAAGCCCAGTCCGGGGGGTAACGCTACAGCGGCGACCCCCAGAGGATCCGTTGACCCCGATAAGCCTACAACGGCGTACACAATGGAAAAAAGGAAAAAGGTTATGGTACCGAACCCCGCCAGGCCTTTATAGATGTTCCTTGGGGTGGGTACCTCCGCGTAGCTCTCAAATGAGCCGCGGGAACGACGCCCATACAAGACGTTACGGATATTCACGGCGAAGAAGAGTAGAAGCAACAGAGACAAAGCCAAGGACTCTTGACTGAGTCATATTCATCCCATGCTAGCCGGCGTCGGACACGTACACGTTCATACGTGCCTCGTCACATGTGAATCTGTAGCCAGCGGCGTTGAGCTCGTCCATGGAGAGCCGGAGCCAGTCCCCGAAACCCCCCTGCGTCGTGTTATCTGGGTCTAGGGTGCCCGTGTCGGCCCCGAATACCTCGCTGCACACCCGGCACAGGATGTACTTACTGGCCCAGTAGTCAAGAGCCACGGGATCGGTGCTGGCGGCGACGACGCCTGCCTCCGTCGCCGAGGCGTAGCTTGAGCCGGGCCCGTCCATGGGCCGCGCGTTCACCCATATAGCGTCTATGACATTCAGGGCCGGCACCCTGGTCTGGGCCATCAAAGTACCCATGCCGCCTTCGTCCACCGTGTCGTGGGCCCTGTAGCCGAGGCTCCTGGTGAGCTTGTCGCTGGGGACGCCCATGTAGTGCTTGACGCACGCGGTGACGCCGTAGATCATGTGGGTCTTGAGCACGGGCACGTTTATGACCTTGAGCCGGTCCAGGTCGTAGTCTTCGTCCTCCGGCACGTATACGCCGTACTTGAAGCTGATCTGCGTCCCGTGGGGGGTGGTGAACTTGGGGTAGGAGACCAGGGTGCCGGTGGTGTTAATGACCTTGGTGGCTACGACGTAGCCGTCCTCAGCGTCGCCCTTCGCGAACTCCTGCACCACGTTGCCGGTTATACGGTCCCAGAGGTAGGTGCTAATCCTGTGGTTGTCGCTGAACGCGTCCACGACGTCCTGCATCGACTGGCCCCGGTCCACCGCGTTGTTGCGTTCCCAGTCGAGGCTTCCCCCCGACCCGACGCTCCCGTACTGATCCTGCCCGTTGTCCGCCACCACTATCTCGCCCTTGAAGCCGTCGGGGTGGGAGATTAGTGCCTCGATGAGGGTCTTCACAAGGTCGGTGTTGGTGCCGCCCCGTTCGTCCCACTGGCTGTTCACCTTTATGAGCACCACGTCGCCGGCGTCTATAAGCCCTGAGGGCCCCTGCAGGTCGCCCTCATGCGCCGACCTGTAGAACGGCTGCCCGTGCTCGGCCATCAGCTCGATCAGGGTCTGGACGCCTCCGTCTGAGCCGGCGGTGTCCGTCACGGCGTAGATGTCTGATTGGGGCGTATCGGTCGCCGTCATGGGGGTCAACGATAGAACGTCTTGACTCATCTCACCTAGACCATCGTGTCGGATGCTCATATACCCAGCAGATAAGGCGGCGGCTACCACTATTACAGCTAGGGGCTTCCACCTTTTCCTTAATCTGATTTTCCAGTTCTCAACGCTGAGTATGTGAAAAACGTAGGTCACAGCCCAGAGTTTGGCGTTGGCCGCCGTGGCTCTCTGGCAGGTATAAGACGCCCTTGAGGGCTTGGTGCCCATCCTGAACAGGTACCATACAAGGCAGGCTAACCCGAAGAGGAAGAACGATTCCCTGAAGCGCTCAATCAGCCTGCTGGTCAAAGCCCCCAACCGTATCAAATTGGAATGTAGAGGATTTTGATTAACCTCGTCTCGGGTTGTCAGTGTATTTAAGCCCTTATAAAGGAAGGCCCTTCTTAAACCGGATTTTATGGGTTAATCCGAATCCTCTATAGAATTTAAAGATGAATTGACAGATAGAAAGTTAAATACAGCTCAGGAAGAGTTGAAAAAATATATTTCCATTATTTGGAATAATGAAGTTACAAAACCAAGACAGCTTTTAATTGCTACTGATGGTATTGATATTAGAGTTTATAGACCAAATTTCCTTCAATTGAAGCTTTTTGAGGAACAAGAAGATATTAAAAATACACCAGATCGTGTTAGATTAGAATCAATAAGCCAGATGAATCTTGAAAGGGTAAAACCAAATGATGCTTATATTTGGTTAGATCGGTATTTCCTTTCAGAAGAATTACAACAACCAACAACTGATAACTTCCTTAATACGTTTGGTAAAGATAGACCAGTCTATCACCAAGCCATAGGAATATTAAAGGAAAAATGGACAGAAGTATGTGATGATCCACATATACAGGTAATGTATGACGAATGGGAAAGCTATCTTGAAATTGTTTATGGAAGTAGAATAGGAGGACTTGACCTATTTTTAAGACACACTTATTTAGCAAATCTATCAAAATTAATGGCTACAATTTTCTATTCAAACGGAGCATTCCCAAGTCCTAATGATACATTGAAAACTTCCTAGAATATGACTTCTTTTCTTGGATTATAAGAGTAAGTGAAGAGTTTGCCTTACAGTTTTCTAGACATATTATTGATCATCTTCGAACATTTGATATGGAGAATTTTTCTGAAGACGTGTTAAAAGGATTATATCAAGAGTTAGTAGACCCCGAAGAAAGACACGAACTTGGTGAATACTATACACCTGATTGGCTAGCGGAATACATCGCTGAAAATTTAATAGAGAGGATTCGGATTAACCCATAAAATCCGGTTTAGGATGAGC
>CAZBUI010000139.1:0-5748 GCA_964495055.1 uncultured Candidatus Bathyarchaeia archaeon
GGCACCCCCAGGTTCCGGGCCCGGTTCCGCAGGTACTTGAGGTCGAAGTCGTCGCCGTTGAACGTCAGCACCACGGGGTAGTCGTTGAGAACCCTGAATGTCTCCAGCACCAGCTCCCGCTCCTCCGTGTAGACCGTTACCTCGTCGGCGCCCTCGACCACAGGCGTCTCCACATCCAGCCCCGAGTCGTTCAGCAGCAGCACCCGTCTCAACCCGTCCGAGCCCGCGAACGCCACGCAGATCACAGGGTCTCCCGCTTGGTCGGCGTTGGGCATCCTGTTCACCACGCTGGGCCGCACCTCGATGTCCACCGCCACCCGCCTGATCTCCGGTATGGGGCACTGAAGCAGCCGCGCCCACTCCCTCATGGAGCCCCTGAACCTGTCCTCGGTCCCCGCCAATATCTCCTCGAACTGGGCCTCAACCTCCACCGGCAGTCTCCAGTCGTCCGCCACGAGGCTGCCGTCCACCACCCTGTAAGGCATCCCCGGCACTATGCCCCTGTCGTAGATGTAGCAGTTGTAGTACCTGATCCTGCTCTCCCACGTCTCGTCTAGGTAGTTCCTGATGGAGCCGCCCCTGCCGCCGATGCTCAGCGGGTCCTTGGCCACCACCTTGGTGACCCTGATCACCTGATCGGCTAAGCCGTCGTACTTCTCCACCTCCTCGAAGCCCTGGAACCCGCTGTGGGTGGCCACGCGGCGGTTCTGCGCCAGCTCCTCAGGGCTCAGCTTCGATATCAGGTACGGCTGGTGGCCCGTATCGTCGTACCAGAGGTATATCTGTTGCTCCTCAGGCTCGTAGAGCCTCACGTAAGCCTTCATCCTGTCGCCGTCGTACCCCGCCGAAAGCAGGTAGCATCTCCCCAGGTTGTCTGGCGCCAGCCTGCCCCCAGCCCGCGTGATCTCGTCGTCGCTGCTCATGGCCACCGATCCGGATGATATGATCCCCGGCGGGATATAATAAATGGCATAGAACCCGACGCCCGCTTGATGTAATCACAAATTGTGATTATCACACGTAAGCTGCCTTTAAATTTCCAGAGACAAGACACGACCCGTGGAAGCCGCAGAGCAACACCAGCAGCAAGAAGGCCCCATCAAGGCACGCGCAATAGTCCTCGGAGCGGTCATGGCTGTGGTGTTCAGCGCCATCAACGGCTACCTCAGCATCAACATGGGCTGGAACTTCGGGTACGGCGCCGTCGCCGTCATGATCGGGTACAGCCTCTTCCACCGCGTCCAGGGAGGCAGCTGCAGACGGGAACTCAGCTTCCTCCTCATAACCAGCGTCAGCCAGATGGGCGTCTACCAGACCCTCGGCTTCATACTGTACATGCTGGAGACCGAGCCCCTGGCGTCGTACCCGTCGTGGATCGCGCCGCCCATGGAGGTCATCCAGGCCAAAGACCTGAGCCCTAGATTTTGGGTCGGCCCCCTGGCCTTCTTCGGCGTCGCGGTGACCGTGAGCCTTGTCGCGGGGCTCATCTATTACACCGTCCTCAGGGACGCGCTCAACGATAACCCCAAGATGGTGTGGCCCAACCAGGCCGCCACCACCAAGCTCGTGGACGCCTGCATGACCGGCGGAGGCTCAGCACGCCTCGTCGCCGTGTCCGCCGTCATCGGGTTCACCGTTACCCTTGCCCAGCACCTGTCCACCCTCCGGGGGCTGGACCTCACCACGCTGGACCTCTCCGGGCTCCTCCCCCCCGGCTGCATACTCGTCATCAGCCTCAGCGTAGGGTTCGCCAGCATAGGGTACCTCATCAGCCCCAAGACCTCGCTGAGCCTCCTAGCCTCAGGCATGATAAGCTACCTCGTGGTAACCCCGGCGCTGGTGCGGAGAGGCCTGCTGGAGCCCACGGGCGACGCCATGGCGCTCTACCAGGACTACATGATGAACTACGCGATGGGCCCCGCCATAGGCATCCTTCTGCTGGGCGGCGTCCTGCTGTCCGTCGTCGTGCTCGCCAGGAACAGGCTCACCAACAAGACAAACGAAGACAACGGGGAGACGGGGTACCTCGAACTCTATAAGGCGCTCATACAGGGGATACTAGGCAACAGGAGATACCTCGTAGCAATCACAGCCATCTTCACCCTCCTCGCGAGCCTCGTCTACACCCTGAACCCCTTCGCCCCACTGTCGCCCTTGTTCGCCGTCGGCTTCACCGCCTACTGCTTCTTCATCGGGGGCTTCGTGGAGGCGGTGTTCATCAGCAAGATGCAGGCCGAGACCGGCATGGGCATGGGGATAGGCTCCATGCTGTTCTATGACTTGCCGATATTCACCGCCGGGTACCGCGCCTTCACCGGCTACTTCATATACCCGTACCTGAGGCCCAACCCGTGGCTGGGCAGCGGCACCCTCCCCTACTACAAGTACAGGGACGAGACCCGGGTCAGCTGGTGGGACATCATCACCGCCAAGATAATCGGGTGGGTGCCCACGTTCCTGTTCAGCGTATTCTTCACCCTGGTCTTATGGAAGTACGTGGGCTTCGGCACCCCCATGATGCCCGCCGTCGGCCTCCTCCAATCCAAGGTCTACGTCACCATGCTGGCCACCGGCGACGTGTCCACGGTGCTGAACCCCTGGACGTTTCTCGCCGGCGGCGTGGCCGGCGCCGTCCTCGAAGTGTTCACGCCGGTGAGCATGATGGGCCTCGGCATGGGGCTCCTTTTCCCGCCCCACTACATAATACCCTTCGGCGTCGGCGGCATAGTGCACCTCGTCACCGAGAGGAGGTACGGTAAAGAGTTCTACGACGAGAGGGGCCGCCTCATAGTCACCGGGCTCATGGCCAGCAGCCTCCTCGTACAGGTCATCATGACCATAATCACCAACCTGCCGTAGTCCGGCGTCACTGGGTCTGGCTTGCGTGGTTGTAGAGGGCCTCCATCACGATGTACGCGGCGGTGGCCGCCGTCTGCCCGGTGTCGTAGTGGGGGTAGACCTCGGTGACGTCGAGGCCGCAGACCCTCCCGTCCATCACCGTCTCCAGTATGTCCATGACGATGGTCACGGTGAGCCCCTCGGGGTGCGGGTTACCAACCGCCGGCGCCACCGAGGGATCCAGCACGTCCATGTCCAGGCTCACGTAGACCCTATCCGAGCCCCTCATGACGCCCTGCACCATGGCGACGGGGTCCTCCCTCAGCATGTCCAGCGCAGTCATGTAGCGGAGGTCGCCAGTGGACTTGGCGAACTCCACCTCCTCCCCGGAAAGCGCCCGGGCGCCCAGCACCACCGCCTTGAAGCCCAGCTCCTCGTAGCCGCGCCTCAGATAAGTCGCGTGACCCATCCGCTCGCCGAATAGCTCGTCCCTGAGGTCCAGGTGGGCGTCGAAAACCAGCACCAGGTCAGGCTCAAGGCTCCTCAACGCGCCGAGGGTGACTGTGTGCTCGCCCCCCAGCATCACCGGGAAACCGTTGAACGAGTCCACCGTCTCCGTCACGCCTTCGAGGGTCCGGGGTACGTCGGGGCACTCCACATCGCCTATGTCGGCGAGGCTGAGGTCGCCCCAGTCGAGCCCGGTGCGGACGCTGTAGGTGTCCAGGTGCCTGCTCTCCCGCCGTATGGCGCCGGGGGCGAACCGTGTCCCCCGTCTATGGGAGGTGGTCTCGTCCAGCGGCGCGCCGAAGAGCACGTAGTCCACGTCCCCCGGCTCGGTCTCCTTGTCCAGGAACGGCTGGAGAGTGGGCTTCACGGGCATCCTACTCTACGACTACCTGGTCTACGCTGTGGATGACGGCTCCCTGCTTCGCCATGTGGCTCCTTAGCTCCTCGTACTCGATGTTGGCGCCGTCGATGGTGATCCTGAGGCTCTCCGTCTTCTCGTCCATCTCGACGACCGAGACATCGACTCTCTTGATGCCCGGCAGCTCGCCGACGAACGCGGCGAACTCAGGTAGGGGGGGCTGGTGGGGTTTCAACACGTCTAAAACTATGTGGGTTATTCGGGGTTGTTCCAAACCTTTTCACATGTTCCTCTGGAAACGATCCAGCATGTTCAGACTCTATGGGAATCCCCACGATAAAATAGTTTAGGTGTGTAACGCCCGGTGACGACATTTATCGTCAGATGCACCTCAGCAGGAGCTCGCCGAGATCGTATACGCGGAGCCCGGGCCTCCACCTAGCGGCGGCTTCTCGGAGATTCAGGAGACACGTCGGGCAACCGGTGACGACGCCGTCAACGCCGGCGGGGATCGCCTCCTCGACCTTCTGGCGCGCCACGTCCCCCGTGAGCCCCTCGTCGATGGCCCAGAGGCCGCCGCCGGCGCCGCAGCAAACCGCGTGCTCCCTGCTCAGGCTGGGCTCGACGACGCTCAGCCCGGGCACCGCACTGAGGACCCTCCGGGGCGGCTCGTAGACGCCGCAGTGTCTCCCCAGGTCGCAGGGGTCGTGCCACGTAAAGCGTCCCTCCATCCCGCGTAGCGGCAGCCTCCCCTCCCTTATCAGCCCGTCGAAAAGCATGGAGGTGTGCAGTACCTTCACCGGCAGCTTCACGCCCAGCTGAGGGTACACACGCTTGAACGCGTAGTAGCAGCCGGCGCAACTCGTCACGAGGACCCGCGGCGACAACGCCAAAAGCGCCTCCGCCACCATCTCGGCGTTCCTGCGCGCCTCCTCCCAGAAACCCATGAGGTAGAGTATGAGTCCGCAGCACCGTTCCTCCTCGCCGAGGACCCCGAAGTCGGCGCCCGCCGCCCCGAGCACCTCCGCCGTGGCCTCCACCAGCTCGGGCAGCCTGTAGCTCGTGGTGCACCCAGGCCAGTAGAGAAACTCGTTTCCCCGGTAGCTGCGCTCCTCGGCGACATCCTCGTACCAGAGGGTCCTGTCCTCGCCGGGCAGTCCCATGGGGTTCCCCTCCGCCTCCAGGTTGGCGAGCAGCCTCCCGCATATCTTCGGCGCCTTCCCCTGCTCGGCTATCAGGTTCCTGGATCTTATGATGGCGTTGTTGATCTCTAGGGTGCCGGGGCTGTGCTGGTCGTAGCACTGGCCGCAGGCGGAGCAGCTGTACATGGCGTCCACAAGCCTAGGCGTCACATCAAGCTCCCCCTTGGAGAGGCCCCGGGACAGGAGGAGCCTGCCCTTGGAGGAGAAGGTCTCGTGGCCGCCCATGAACCTCTGCACCACGCAGAAGCCCGAGCCGTCGGCCATGCGCTCCCCCAGCCTGTACCCGTCCAGTGACTGGAGGTGCGCCGATGCCTGAAGCGCCAAGGACCTGCTCTTCTTCGACTGCTTCAGAGTCTCCCTTCTCGACTGGGTGACCTCGGCGAGGCTCCGCTCAAGCTCCTCCAGGCCCGTGGGCTCCCGCCCGTCCACCAGGAGCGTCGGCAGCGCTGAAGGCTCGGCCTCCTCACCTAGGGTGACCACCTGGGCCTCCCCATCGACCAGCGAGCCCAGGCCCCGTGCCTCCGACTCGTCTATCCTGAGCACCGCGACGGGCGGCCTTGTCTCCTCTATGCCGAACGCACCCATACGCGAGTAGACATACAGGTCCTCGGGCTCCGCCAGCACCTTATCGGCGCCCAGCGCCTCCACCAGCTTCCCCAGCAGCTGCTCAACGTCTCCGGTCAAGGGTTTCAGAAGACATATGCGTCCGATGGTCTTAAATCATCGCCGCCGGTTTCAACGATGTTTTGAATGATTCTTGTTGTCTATAACGATCCCAGTCGCCCACTCCACGTTTATTCACGTATAAAAACACCAGATAAATCGATACAAAGAACATGATCA
>CAZBUI010000140.1:0-5735 GCA_964495055.1 uncultured Candidatus Bathyarchaeia archaeon
GGAGGAGGCTCTGGGCGTGATGCAGAAGTACGGGATAACGAGCCTCGCGGTGACCGAGGCCGGGCGTATGAAGGGCTACATAACCGAGAACGGGATCAAGGAGTGGATGAGCATGTACCCCCACTACCTCCGGCTGTACCAAGCCACCTAGGAGGGCAGGTGCAACGCCCTCATAAACGAGATACTCGGGTCACGGTCTCCAACCGGTTAACAGCTGTACGAACAGCGAGGCCGATGTAAGGTCGGCCGTCGTCCCGGGGTTCAGTTTTCCGCCGCCAGACCACAGCTCTTCGTCCATCCTGCGCACCTCCTCCATGAACCCGGGTTCCCCGCGAAGGCCCAGCACCCGGCCGGCTCTCTCGCTGACCATGTTAGCCTTCGAGGCGCCGCTCTTTCTGATGATCAACGAGTCCGGGTGCTTGGATAGAAGGTATAGATACGTCTCCAGCACGGCGTAGTTCACCGACGCCCCCTCCTCCAATAGCTTCGAGAGGTGCCTGTGGCCTTCATCGAAGGTCACCGGGAACCCGTGGACCCACTCCGAGCATATGGTGTCTCTCTCCATGCACAGCCTGAAGACCTGGTCGGGCGTCAAACAGTCCTCCTGTATCTGCCTAAGGGAAGACTCGTCGGCGACGTCCAGGTCACCCACCTCCCCCAAGGTGGTTCGAGTCATGGCGAGGCCTATGGCCTTGTAGATGTTCACCGTGTCCCTCGGCGTCCCCGCCGCGACGACCTCCCTCAGAATCTGCCTCACCTTCTTCAACGGCACCCCGCCTTCACCGTAGGAAGCCCCGGCGGCAGCTGCTATAGGCGCGTGAAGCAGAACGACGCCGAGCTGGACGTTGCCGCCCCTCTGCCACTTCAGCATGTCCTCCACCGCCTCCAGTATGGCCTCCCCCAGCCCCAGCCCACCCCAGTCTCCCCCGGAGGATTCGTAGTAAGCCCGGCTGGCGAGGTCCCTGATCGAGGGCGTGGTGGCGACGCTGCCCGCGAGGAAGTGCTCGTACAGGGTCTCAGGCGCGTCCCTGAGCCTGTGTACGTTGCCGGGCTTGGGGTACGCTGACACCTCCAGCAGCCCAGCCAGCGCGTGGCAACGCCCCACGTAGTCTCCTGCCTCGGCTCCCTTCATCATCAAGCTGAATGCGTTTCGTCACCTTAAAAGCTGGCACATACACCAGTATCTCTGGGCAAGTTGGACACGGCTTCACGTTTCCTCGAGGGGGACTATATAGAGACGGTTGACGGGCTGTTTTTCGCAGTCAAGGGGCTGCACCACCCCGTGGACTGCGTCGTGGCTACCCTTCGCTACGTCCCCGACCCGTACGGGGAGAGGATGAAGGAGGGCGTCAGGTATAGGCGCGTGTACGACCTAGAAGAGACGAACCGGATTCTAGACGCCGAGTATCCCGGCTACCTAAACGTGGTTGAGGAACTCGGCCTCGTGCTTCAGATGGTGCCCCTCGACAGGATTAGACGAGTCTACAAGCCGACCGAGCGCCTAGCCGCCATAATGGAGGAACCTGGGGAGGGTCCCGAGGCGACGGTGGCGCGGTTCGCGGAGGCTCTAAGCGACGCAAGCGGGGTGCCTGAAGCCCGTCTCGGCGTGTCCGGCTCCCTGCTCATCGGCCTCCACCGCCCAGAGTCAGACATAGACCTCAACGTCTACGGAGCCGCCGAGGGCATGAAAGTCTACGAGGCCCTGAGACGCCTGAGAAAGGAGCTCGACTGGGTGAAACCCTACGACGACACAACAGTCCAGCCACTCCTAGAGGCACGTTGGGGCAACACAGGCATCGACCTGGAAAAGCTCAGAGACCTCGAGGAAGCCAAGGTGCTCCACGGCCTAGTCCAAGGCAGGGACTACTTCATACGGCTCATCAGGGACATCAAGCAAGACGAGGCCAGCAGGCCGTTGGGCGCCGTCACAGTCAGGGCCACGGTGACCGACGCAGGGGGTTCGATATACACGCCGTGCCTGTACCGCTTGGAAGGAGCAGAGGCCCAGGGACACACGGTTTCCGAGCTCCTGAGCTATAGAGGCAAGTTCAACGAGATGGCTGAGGAGGGCGAGGCGGTGGTGGCGCGTGGGACCTTGGAGGCGGCTGTGCGTGGAGGCGAGAAACGATACAGGGTGGTGCTGGGTGCCAGGGGCGACTACCTGGTGCCCGCGCGGCGCCTCGACGCATAAATGATTTAGATAACCATATTCATGAGGTATTAGCTTCAGATGTTGGACATGGACGTCGGGTTCGCGGAAAAACTGGACCTCCTCGAGTTCAGGATGGGGTGCACAGCCGAGGTAGTGTTAGTCACCGTCAACCCGGACGGCTCCCCCAACGCGGCCCCCATGGGCGCCAAGAGGACCAGCGCCACCGTCTTCGAGGTCAAGCCCTTCAAGACCAGCGCCACATACAGGAACCTATCGAGGGACTCGAGATCAACCATGAACGTCACCAGCGACCCCAAGATTTTCTTAGCCACGGCATTCAAGGAAGAGGTCTCTAACCAGCCCACCATATACCACCTACACCTCAGAGACTGCGACGCCCATATTACCTGTGAGAGAATCGAGGGCGCGGAGATATCTATCGAAAGACACCTCTTCAGGAACAAGGTAAAGGACATTTCCTTGCACGTCTCCCACCCCAGGGTCTTCAGCAGGGGAGTGGCGGAGGCCGTGGAGGCGGTGATCCATGCCACAAGAGTAAAAGTCTTCCGCATGCATGGACGACACGAAGACGCGGATGCCTTGGAGGAGAAGGTTCTGGGGTGCATAGACATCGTCAGGAGGGTCTCGGCCGAGGGCTCACCGGAGGCGGAGACCGTGGACACGCTTGAGCACATGCTAGACGGATGGAGGTCTGGGGCATAGAGGTCACTGTGAAGGCGCCCAGCAGGCTCCATTTCGGTATCATAGACATGCGTGGGGACCTGGGTAGGCTCCACGGTAGCGTCGGCGTCGCCACGGAGGAGCCCACCCTGATAATCAGGGCCAGCAAAGCCGACACCGTGTCCTTCGAGGGATACAGGGTGAGACGCCTCGAGGAGTACACGGGGAAAGTCCTTGAGATACTCGGCATCGAGGGCGGCGTCAACATAAGGCTGGAGACCGACATCCCGGAGCACTACGGCTTCGGCTCCGGCACACAGCTAGCCCTCAGCGTCGGCGCCGCCGTGTCTCGGCTATACGGCGTAGACATCGGCGTCATAGAACTCGCCCAATGTCTCGGCAGATCCAGACGCTCCGGCGTGGGCACACATACCTTCATGAGGGGAGGCTTCATAGTGGATGGAGGCCGCCCGGTCGACGAGCCTGACATGGTGCCGCCGCTGGTGTTCAGGGCCGACGTACCCGAGGAGTGGCGCTTCGTCATCGGCCTGCCCAAGCTCAAGGACAGGGTCAGCGGCAGCAGAGAGAATAAGGCGTTCAAACGGCTGGAGCCGCCGCCCCGGAGCCTCGTCGCCGAGGTCTCCCACGTGGTGCTGCTCCAGATGATCCCCGCCATAATCGAGGAGGACATAGAGGCTTTCGGCGCCTCCATGACCGCCATGGACAGCATGTTCGGCGACTACTGGGTCGAGATCCAGGGCGGCAGGTACGGCCACCCAAGGATAATGGAGGGGGTGAACCACCTCCTCGCCGAGGGGGCCCACGGCGCCGGGCAGAGCAGCTGGGGCCCCGCCTACTACGGCCTCGCCGAGAGCGAGAGCCACGCGGTGGAGCTCAGGGACAGCCTGCAAGCCTTGCTGGACGAGACGGGCGGCGGCGACGCGTTCTACTCGCGCCCAGACAACCGGGGCGCCCAGATAAGGGTGTCCGGTGACTAAGATGAGGGTCTTATTGGTCACGGGGGCCCTAGCGGAGGCAGAGGTACGTAGACACACGGAGGGCCTCAGCCACAGCTTTGAAGTCCACGCCCTGCCGGTAACCGTCGCCGCATTCATAACCCCAGGCTACGCAGCCAAACAGCTAGGCGGCTTAGACCTGAGTAGCTTCGACATGATCCTACTGCCCGGCGCTGTGAGCGGCGATGTTTCCCCTGTGGAGGAGGCCACAGGTGTACCCACGTATAAAGGGCCGATACACGCCGCCGACCTCCCCTTGGTGATGAGAGACGATATCGAGCTCTCAAGGACGGAACCCGCCGACGTGTTTATCGCGGACACCCTCAGATCAAAGGCGATCGAGGAGATAGAGGCGGCGGACAGGGACTGGCGAAGAGTCCTAGAGGAGAGAGGCGGCCTGGTGCTAGGCCGAGCAGAGAGAAGGGTGCCTGTGGGTCCCGGCTTCCCCATGAGGGTGGCCGCGGAGATAGTCAACGCCCCCCTCCTAGAGCCGGTTCAGGTGACTAGGAGGGCCGCCTACTACGAGTCCATGGGCGCCGACCTGATAGACATTGGAATGCTCGCCCACGACCCGAGACCCGAATCCATACAAGGCATCGTGGAAGCCGTCAGGCGGGCAACAGATATGCCCATCAGCATAGACTCGCTGGAGCCAGCGGAGATCGTGGCCGCCGTGGGCCTCGGCGTAGACTTGGTGCTGAGCCTCGACGCTGGAAACATCGAGGAGGCGGCGCCCCTGCTAGGGGACACAGCTGCCGTTGTCCTCCCCACCAACATTAGGGAAGGCGTGTTGCCTAGGGACGCAGGTGAACGCGTCGAGATGATGCACCGGAACATAGCTCTAGCTAGAGAAAACGGTGTAGAGAACATCATTGCGGACCTCGTCGTAGAGCCCCTGCTGAGGCCTGGGCTCATGGAGGCGTTAAAGGCGTATCAGCTCTTCCACGCGGAGGAGCCTGAGACGCCCATACTCTTCGGCATAGGCAACGTGTCGGAGCTCATAGACGCCGACTCCACGGGTGTCCTCGCCACCGTGGCCGCGCTGGCAACGGAGGTTGGCGCCGACATGCTCCACGTCCCCGAGTACAGCGTCAAGAACCGTGGCGGCGTCAGGGAGGCCGTGGAGGCGTCCAGGATGATGTTCCTCGCCGAGAGGCGGGGCACCCTCCCCAAGGACTTGGGCGTCGATCTATTGGTGCTCAAGGAGAAGCGCTGGGTGGAGGAGCCCTACAGGGGTCACCCGGAGGCGGAGACAATAAAGGGCGCACCGGAGACCGGGTTCAGCCCAGACAGGAAGGGCTGGTTCAGGATAGCCGTCGATAGAGGGCTGGGTGAGATAGCGGCGGTACACTACCCTCTGGGGGAGAAGGAGCCCGACGTCGTCGTCAAGGGCGGGGACAGCCGGGAGATCTACCAGACCATCATAAGGGAGGGTCTGGTTTCGAATCTGGACCACGCCGCCTACCTCGGGAGGGAGCTTGAGAAGGCCTATATCGCCCTCGTTCTCGGCAGGTCCTATGTCCAGGAGCGGCCTCTCTTCGATGGCCTCAGTCGTCTCTGACCCTGATTATTGCCACCGGGTGGTGCGGCGCAGATTCCATCATCTCCCAGGTGACACCTGTGAGTCCGGTTCCCATTCTCTCCGCCATCCCCCAGACGGTTCTTCCCGCGCCTCGGCCGCAGCGGCTGTGGTACAGACTCGCGAGCCAGAGCGCCCTGTCCGGGTTCAGCCGGCCGCCCGCGATCGCAACTGGGGTCTGCCTAGCTCTCAGACCCAGGGCTCGGCCCAGCACGAAGGGGAGGAAGCCCCCTATGTGAATCAAGCCCGGCGCGTCCACCCTCCGAGGAGCCAGGTGGAGACTCCGCCAGGTGTACGTGGTGTCGCC
>CAZBUI010000141.1:0-5679 GCA_964495055.1 uncultured Candidatus Bathyarchaeia archaeon
GCCTCGCTCACCCCTGAAGAGTTTCTTAAGGTGTTAGGGTAGAAGGCGAGTACACACCGTCCACCGACGCCGCCGCCACCGCGCTACAGCTATGGCACGGCCACGCGACCACCCAGCCATTACACAATAAACTATGGCTGGACAACGTGCAGGTAACAGGACACCGGCCAGCCTACTTACGTAGCACAAACCATCCAACAACACTGCTGGAAAACAAAAAACCACAAGCAACAACCACAGAAACAAACCTCCACACCAAAGAAAACCCCACACACCGCAACCATCAAGTCGAAGAAAACACCGACAAAGTAAAAGCAGACAAACAGCACCGCGACCACAGATGGATCAACAAGATGGAGGATGGATTACACCCCTACCCAGCTGAAATGATCAAGAACTCTGCCTTTCATGAGGATTCGGATTAACCCATAAAATCCGGTTTAAGATGGGCCTTCCTTTATAAGGGCTTAAATACACTGACAACCCGAGACGAGGTTAATCAATATCCTCTTGAGTTTTTCAGTAGCAATATTCTCATCGTTACAGTATCAAATAAATAAATCACTTCTCAAAATTGAAATGGAACGAAATAATCCCCGTCTAATTGCTAATATACCTTCTTAAAGCCCAGTAATATTTATTGAAAATATTGGAGATGGAATTATCTTTCTGAGCTGCTCTAGCATCCTCTCGTAGCCTCTGGTTAGCCCATCGATCTGTAATTATAGGGTGTGTGAATGTGTTGTGAGGGCCTTGAGGTAGGCTACGGGGTCCGGGTTTGTGGGGTCTGGCTCTGGTGCCACCGTGAGGCCGTCGAACGTCGCCTCCAAGCACTCGTAGCGGTCTCTAGGCTTCACGTTCATTGTTGGGTCTCCTGGATGGGCGGCGTGGGCTTCATGAGGCACCGCCTAGACGCCACCGCGTGGGACATATGCAAGGAGTTCATAGAAGAGAAAAGCACCTTCATGGTACCCGGCGACTGCTTCGGTTTCAGCGACCGCATCCGCATCGGCTACGGCAACAACATCGAGGTCCTAGAAGAGGATCTCGACAGGTTCAAGAACTACCTAGAGAAGTATAGGTGAATACAGGCGTTGAAGCCCAGGATTGTCGTCAGCCGCTGCCTCGGGTTCGAGGCCTGCAGATGGAACGCAGAGATAATATGTAGCGACCAAGTGGGCGAGCTCAGGGACCACGTCGAGTTCGTAACGGTTTGCCCTGAGCAGGACATAGGGCTGGGCGTACCGAGGAAACCGATAGATCTCGTCTTGGTCGGCGACGAGGTCCGCGTGATCCAGAAGGAGACAGGGAGAGACGTTACGGACGAGCTCAGGGGCTTCTCCGAGGCATTCCTCGAAGGGTTGGGGGCAGTAGACGGATTCATACTGAAGAGCAGGTCGCCGTCATGTGGACACGGAACCACCAGGATACGTGAAGGGTCTGGAGTGAAAATTGGTTCCGGCGTCTTCACTTCATGCGTGGAGAAACGTTACCCCGATCACGTCATTCTCGACGAGGAAGAGCTTGAGGAGACGGGTTTGGATGCCTTCCTCCGGCTAGTCACCTCTCCCTGATCACCGTAGATGCCCCTCAGCATCGCGATCTGTCCTTTGCGGTGGATCAGCTCGGCGAGGAGTTGGAAAAGCAGGCTCTTCCCGTCGGTTTCTCTGCCCCAGATGGTCAGCGGCGCTGCGAGCTCCTCGTCGCATGTCTCTGAGAGACCTTCGCTGATGATCATGTGAGCCCTTTCGAGATCGCTCAGCAGCTCATCCAGGCTGTGGGGCTGTTCCTCGTAGTCGTCGTCCCAGCCCCCAGGCTTCACCGTACCTTGGATGGCTTGGGGATGAGGATGCAGCCGATCCTGACAATGTGGGTGAATACCCTTTTTACAGTGTTGGAGCCACGGCACGGCGTCCAGCTTAGCTCGTCCTCCGACAGGTCTTTAACCGTGTCTCCAATTCGTTCGAAGATGTAATACACGTGTTCCTTCATGAGTCTGGCCTGCACGTCATGGAGGGGTAGAGAGGCGTCTCAACCCTTTATCGGTTTTCTATCGCCGCTTGGACCTCCAGCCTGAACTCGGGAGCTCTCCAGCGGCTCTTGATGGGTCTCTGGTTTACGATGATGAGCTCGTTTCCCCGTCTAGACGACTCCATGGGGGCCGTCCACATGTTGAAGATGTTGACGGGGTAGCCCGGTTTGATCTTGTGGATCAGCTTCTTCACATTGCATGCGAAGCTGACGCTGTACTCGCAGTTCACGTTGTAGAAGAGCACTGCCTTTCCTTCGTCCTCGGGGAAAGGCTTGTACTCCTTCCTCTTCCTCGGCTCGTAGTCGCCGTGGATCTCCAGGTACATCTCGCCGTCGCCCTCCCTGAACCCGTTCCTCTCGTAGAACTCTTTGAGGTCGAGGCCCTCGCCTGTGGAGAAGGGCTCGGTGACGAGGAAACGGCAAGGCTCACCCATTAGGCTCTCGACGCCCTCCTTCGCCTCCCCTATGAGCTCGTCGAGGAGGGCCGACCCCGCACCTTTGCCGTGAACCCTGGAGTAGACACACTCTATACGTATGACGCCTCCGCGGCTTCCCGATATGTAGGGGAGCGCCGCCTCGGGGTAGTACATTATCTGGGAGACCGGTCTGCCGTCCAGGTAAGCGACCTTTGTGAAAGGCCCATAATCATTGAGGGTCTCCCTCAGCCATCTCTCCCTCAGCCGCCTGCCCTCCATGAGCTTCGACCCCGGCTCAGCGTCCGGGCTACAAACACTGAATACATCGCCGAAGCCATCCTTCATGGTCTTCACCTCTATCATGGGTATCAGGTGATGAGGCGACGAGGTTGCTGATAACTTTAACACTCAGCGGGCATCTTCACAGGGTCTTGAAGCCATGGACGGCGAAGTGTCTGTCGTAGGTGAAAGCGGCCCCTATGCCGTGTCTCTCCATGAGCGAGAAGGATGTGCAGTCTGTGAAGCTCGTGCCTTCGCTCGCTTTGAACCTCTCCCATGCATCCTCAAACGTTTTCTCTTCCACTCTCAGGACAGAGGTGAAAGCTGAGGAGAGCAGCGCGGCTCCGATCCTTTCGGCGAGGTCTGGGCTCCTCAGAACGCATTTGATGAAAGTCGTGGCCTCGTCGAACACATAGTCTGAAGTGTAGAGCCTCGTGATCGGTATCTTGCCTTCGGACAGGTCCTTCATAACCCTCGACGCGTCCCGGTGGAACCTGTCGTCGGCGTTGTAGTAGGCGATTATCGCCGAGGTGTCTATGAATATCTTCAACTCTGTTTCTCTCTGTAGAGTTGGTTGTCAAGCCGGGATGCGTCGGTTTTTACACCTGTTCTCACCGGCTCCACCTTGAATAGGGAGTCGTCACTCAACGGTATCTGGGTCGTAACCCACTGCTGAACGGCCTCTCTGAGGCCGCTCTTGAGGGACATCCCCTTTTTTTTGACGGTCTTCTTGAGGAGGAGGTACTCGTCTTCCTCAAGCTCTGTCTGGACCACCTTCCTAGCCATTTCATCGCCTTAACATGTATTTTTTACATGTAATATTTACATGTTTCATCCATTTAAGTGATTTCATGGACCTCCCGGACTGTTGAGTTTATAACGGTGAGTGCATCAGTCTCTGTAATCGGTGGACTGGTTGGCTGACATATGGGTCTGGATGGGGGACCTTGTGGCGTCCTACGGCTACGCCGGGGCCTTCCTCATAAGCATCTTCGGCAACTTCACCGTGTTCTTCCCGGTGCCCTTCGTCCTCACCATCTACGCCTTCGGCGCCACCCTCAACCCTCTAATGCTAGGGCTGGTATGCGGTTTGGGCTCCACCCTAGGCGAGTTCTCGGCGTACCTCATAGGCCGGGGCGGCCGCAGAGTCATAAACGACAGGTACGGGGAGCGCCTAGAAACAGCAAAGCTCCTCGTCCAGGAGTATGGGATGGCTGTCATATTCGCCTTCGCGGTGCTGCCGCTGCCAGACGACCTGATACTCGTCCCGCTGGGGATGCTGAGGTACAGCCTGCGGAAGGCCATGGCGGCCATGCTCCTCGGGAAGACTCTCATGTGCGTCGCCGTCGCCTACGCGGGCCGGTCCAGCTACACGCTCATCAAGGATATCTTCGCGTCCAGCGGCGTACTGGGGGGACTCGCGTCCACTTTGCTACTAGCAGTCATAGTCTACGCGATGATAAAGATCGACTGGGCCAAGTACATGGACGTCAATAAGCCTGAGAGTTCGTGATCAGCAGATCGCGACCTTTGGACCTGCTGGACACCTTGCTGCTTATCATCCTCAGCGTCTTCACCTCTAGCAGCTTGAACTCGGTCTCCTTGTAGAGGCTCCTCACGAGCCCGGTGTCGGAGTTGCTCTGGACGAACACAACGCCGCGGGTGTCCAGCTCGACACACATATCTCTGAGCCTCCGCTGGTCGTTCTCGGTGAACCCTCCCGCGGAATAATCGGTGAAGTGAGCGGTCCTGCTGACTGGCACATAAGGTGGGTCTAGGTAGCACAGGTCCCCATCGTCAGCCGCCTCTAGAAGGTAGAGGAAGTCCCCGTTGCGTATGTCCACCTCCCTGAGTAATTTACTGGCCTTCATGATGCTCCTTGGATGGACGATGGTGGGGTCCTTGTACCTGCCGAAGGGCACGTTGAACTCGCCCTTGGAGTTGACCCTGTAGAGGCCGTTATAGGCTGTCTTGTTCAGATAGAGCAGGAGGGCGGCGTCCTCGACGGGGTCCGACGGGCGTTCGTTGAACCGTCTCCGGTGGCGGTAGTACTCTTCCTTGTCGTAGTTGTAGCCACCGGCTAACCCCATGAGATCCTCGGGGCTGTCCCTTACTACTCTGTAGAAGTTCATGAGACGCGTGTTGATGTCGTTGACGCTACCTCTCCCCAGCTCCAGGCTGAAGAACACGGCTCCTCCCCCCATGAAGGGCTCATGGTAGCGGCGTTCCCGGCGGTCGTCGGGGAAGAAGCCCAGTATCCTCTCCACTAGCCTGCGCTTCCCGCCGGCCCACTTGAGGAGAGGACGCACCCTCCGGGCACCTATAGGGCTGTGAACCCGTCAACTGTCTCCCTGTCGAGCCTCTTGACGAGCTCTATGACGAGGCGCACGGCGTTCTCGGTGTCCTTCAGGCTCAGGAGGCCGACGTGGCTGTGGATGTGCCTCGTGGGGACGGTGAGCACCACGGTGGGGCACCCGGCCCGATTCATGTGTATTCGGCCCGCGTCGGTACTGCCACCGGACATCTGGCTCAGCTGCAGCGGTATCTGCGCCTGCTTCGCCGTCTCTATGACGAACTCCTTGAACGGCTGGTTGGGGATCATGCTCCGGTCGTAAGTGAGGAGCCCGGGGCCCTCACCCATCTTGGTCAAGGCCTCGTGGGGCTTGATGCCGGGGACGTCCCCCGCGATGTCCACCTCCAGCACGATGGCCACGTCGGGGTCCACCCTGTGGGCTATGGTCTGGGCTCCCCGCAGGCCCACTTCTTCCTGGACGGTGGCGGCGCCGACCACTGTGTTGGGGTGCGGGATGCTCTGCTCTTTCAGTCGTCTCAGCGCCTCCATGGCCACGAAGGCGCCTATCCTGTCGTCGAACGCCTTGGCCATGGCGACGCTGTCGTTCCTTATGAGGCTGAAAGGGCTCCACGGCACCACGGGGTCCCCCACCTTGATGCC
>CAZBUI010000142.1:0-2758 GCA_964495055.1 uncultured Candidatus Bathyarchaeia archaeon
TACGGAGTACACATAGTTGTCCGAGTCTTCCTCCCTTTGCTGGGTCTGGAAGCCTCCACTAACGTAAATCTCGTGTCCTACTTCGTACAGCTGACGGGGTTCGGGCTCATAATAGTGGGCATCGGCGACCTCGTAGACAGGACCCGCCAGTTCCTGTACGCCTTCATCGCCGTACCGGCGGTCCTGCTGGTCCTCTACTTCACCACACAGCCATACTTGCTGGGCAGGATCGTTTCGGTTGCCCCTTATCTCTACATCGCCTTGGCGTTGATAATCATAAAACTGTTTTACGGCGTGGCCATCGAGATGCTCATAATCGGCTGGTTCATCCTACTCATAGCCAACCTCGGTCAAGCCCTCGACCTCCTGACCCCGACGTTCCTCGAGGTGCTGGCTATTAACGCGAAGGCGGTGCTACTGTATGGGGTGCTGATGTCACGGTTCTCTTACCTTGTGGACGACTTGAAGAGGTTCCTCATATCCGGGTACCCAAAGCAGTACAACGAAGAGAAGAGGGGGCAGCTGATCCTCGTCGACTCTCAGGGCACGACCAAGGCAGACGAGATAAGGTACATGAAGAAGATGACGCTTGAAGGCAAAACGAGCGGGACCCGCACCATACTCGTGTCGATGTACGACGTGGTCTCCCAGAGAGACATGGACGTGAATGACGAAGACGACGGACTATACTTCATAAGAGTCATTCAGGGCGCCCAGAAGAACGTCGCCTTCAGCAAACAAAAGGTCATGACTATCACGGACGACCCAAGCGCGGTGGGGATGTTGTTGATGGAGGTCATCAACTTCTCGAAGGAGACTAAATCCAGCTGCCAAGTCATCCTTTACACTCTGTCGTCGATGATCCACGTCCACGGCGTGCATAGGGTGTACTCCATGATGACATCGAGGCTGCCGGAACTAAAGAACAGTGAAGTAAACCTTTATCTTATATACAACTCGAAGACGCATAGTGAAGGGTCCGGGGTAGCTATTTTAGAGACTTTGGCCGACAAGGTGACGCATATTTGAGTATGGAGAGTGTGAGATGAACAGATACTTGAGCGATGCGATTATAGGAGTGGTTGGACGGTTTTCCCTAGGGTTCCTCAGGGAAGACCCCTACGACAAGATGGAGAGGATGCTCCAAAAAAAGATACGTAGGATGGCTAACACGGGCATAGGCAAGGAACTCGGGTTAACCACCCAGACGCGCCAAAAAGATCTGGCGTTGACAGGCTACGACCAGTACAGGAAATACTACGAAAAACCGGGGGAAGGAGACTTCCTCTACCCCCTGGGAGAATACCTGTTGGTGACGACGAGCGGCACCATGAGCCTCCCCAAGAAATACCTTTTCCCCAAGGCCGCGCTGTCGGACAACATGAGGAAGACCCTGCTGGCGAAGATACTGCTGTACACGCATGACGGGGAGAAGGTGACCTTCCAGATAGGTGACACCATGTACGCCAACCTCCCCGGCGGGACGCAGATCTCCAGCCACTACGTGGACATAGGGGGGAAACAGTCCTCGTTCTTCATGAAGAAGTGCCCCGACCCCAACATGCCCTTCGACGCCAAGGTAGACTACTTCGTAGAACACCACGAAGAGATCGACATAGCCTACATGACCATCCCGACCCTCCTCGACGACGTCATCCCCAGAGTAGGGGAGAAGCTCAGCCTCAAGGGCTTCGTGGTGCAGGACTCTGCCGCCGCCATCTACAAGGACAAGATCAAGGAGGTAACCGGGAGCTACCCCAAGGTTTCTTACGGCTCGACGGAGGCCCTAGCGTGCTCAGTGCCCTCCATACAGCACCCGGGAGCCTTCATAATGGACTGGAGGGTGGTCTACCCCGAGTTCATACCCCTCGACGAAAGAGAAGCCCTGCCTGAAGACTCGGTGACAGTTAAACTCTCCGAGGTAGAGAAGGGGAGACGCTACAGGTTCGTGGTGACCCCCTACCTCACCGAGATCCACAAGTACCTGATGCCTGACATCTTCGAGTGCATATCTCACGGAGACGACTGCCTCGATACAGACCTCCCCGTGTTCAAGTACTACTCCAGGGGAGACAAGCTGGTGGTGCTCCACAACTTCACACGGATCGCCGAGGAGGAGCTGCTGCAGGTCATGAGGGACTCGGGCATAGGCTACGTCGACTTCACGGCCAGGAGGGAGACCGAAGGCTACAGGGACTACCTGAAGATATACGTGGAGCTTACCGAGGAAAAACCGGTTCAGGAGGTGCACAGGAGCATCGGGGAGGCCCTGGCCGAGTTCGACAGGGACTGGCGGGACCTAGTGGAGTTCCTCAAGTACGACCCGTTGAAGGTGGAGCTACTACCCAGGGGCTCGTTCAAGCGTTACCTAGCCAGACAGTCAGGGATGTACCGTGTAGACAGAGTCCAGATGAGGGATGAAAAGCTGGATCTACTACTCTCCTTGTGATTACAGCTTCCAGAGCCCAGCGGTCAAGGTTTTCCTCGACACCTTCATGGACCTGGACAGGGGCTACTTCCCCCGCCTGAAGCTCTACGACAGAAGGCTCAACCCCCGTAAAGGGGGACGCGCGGTGAGACGCCTCGCGGGCGCCATAAACATGCGCGGCGGTGAAGACGTCGAGCTGGGCACCGTCTCTGAAAAGGGGGCTGGCGGGTATGCGGCTTCCAATCACCGGAGCACAGATACGAGCTGCTGCTACCTATTCAGCCTCTTAATGGGATTGGTACAATCTCGGCTTCCAATCACCGGAGCACA
>CAZBUI010000142.1:2768-5654 GCA_964495055.1 uncultured Candidatus Bathyarchaeia archaeon
CGAGCTGCTGCTACCGCAGAGAAAAACCGGGAGAAGGCGGTTGAGCAGAGTTCTGGAAGAACCGTCGGGCATGCTGATGGACCTGGAGACGGGCAGGACTGCTCCCATAAACGGTGAACACGTCGGGTTCATAGGCCGAGACACCCAATGCCTGCACACGTATGCCTAGAAAAAAGGCAGAGCCATTCCATCCCCCCGGTAAGTTAAAGCCAAACCCCGACAGATTATCAGCGGTACCTCTCATGAAACTGGTGAAATCTACGGCAACCGGGGAGCCCTACCAGCCTGTTCAAGCCTTGAAGGATCAGGCACCGGGGCCGTACCACGGCACCCAGGCTGAGCCCAACAAGTGGATGGTGATGGCCTGCGAGGAGGCGAAGAAATCGGTGGAGGAGGGAGGGGGCCCCTTCGGCGCCGTGCTTCTGCAGGTGGGAGACGAGACGGGCACGGTGAAGCGGTTTTGGAGGGACCACAACCGCGTGACGGAGCACAGCGACCCCACGGCCCACGCCGAGATCATGGTCATAAGTGCGGCCTGCCGCGAGCTAGGGACCTGCGGCCTGGGCAGCATAGCAGACGGCTCTGAGCCGAGCCACTGCGAGCTGTACAGTAGCTGCGAGCCCTGCCCCATGTGCTACGGCGCCATAGTCTGGGCCCGCATACCCGTCCTCGTCTTCAGCGCCACGAGGGCCGACGCATCGGACCCCGAGGTGGGGTTCAGCGACGAGCACATCCACAGCGAGCTGAAGAAGGACTATCGGGACAGAAGCGTCCGCGTCTACCATGCGGCATGCGGCAACGCCAAGGACGCATTCGAGCTGTGGAAACGATCCGGGAACAAGAGATACTGACGCATCTCACCGGCCCCGACGTGATACTAACCCGCATTATAGTAGATTGATATAGAAGACTGAGCGGCAATCATCATATATTCATCTGCTTCTGTGCACCCAGAAAAGGCACTCCGGGATAACATGTCAAACGTTGAGCTGAGAGACGTACTGGATCTCATAATAACGATGCTTAAAAAGCACGAGAAAAGACTGGACACCATCACAAGGCAAGTCATAGCTTTAAACAAAGACATGGAGACGGAGCGCCCCCCCATACACGAGAAGCTCGACATCACCGGCAAGGACGCCCCCCACGAGATGAAGAGCGTCCTCGTCGTCGACGACGACCCCAACATAGTGAAGACCTATAAGCTGGTCCTGGAGAGCGTCGGATACCGGGTAGACACGGCTAGGAACGGCGTAGAGGCCATCTTCAAGTCCAAGAAGGTCCACTACGATCTCATCATCATAGACATGAACCTCCCCGACATGCTGGGAAACCAGCTGGCCAACCAGATCAGAGAGGAGAAGCCGGACATCAAGATCATAATGATCACGGGCTACAGTAGCTACGTTGAGCAGCTCGACGAGTTCAACATAGACGAGATGCTCATGAAGCCCATCCCGCCTGAGGACCTTGTCGAGATAGCGAAAAAGACGTTGGCCACCGAAGAACAATGCTGAGTGCCTAGGGCCAGCCCAGCCTTCCGCGATAAGAACAATGAAATCTGTGACTCGTTTCACCCAGATGCAACGTGGATGTATATGACCTGGGTTCATGTCGAGGAAAAGAAATATACTGAAACACAAATAGTTCACCTATGGCAGAAAAAGTAATCATCAGCATCCCAGTCAGCCTCAAGGAGAAGATCGACGAGTTCCTAGAGGAGAGCGACCCCGAGTTCGGGAGCGTGGAGGAGTTCATACTGTTTCTCTTATCCGAGTTCCTCGGGGACGAGGAAGAGCTAGGGGAGGACGAGCTCCTAGAGAAGCGGCTGAGAGCCCTAGGCTACATAGAGTAAACGACACCCTTTCCCACCGACGCCCCTGAGAAGCACCTCCTACTTGTTGCGTAAAACAACCACTTATGGCACTTTTGTGTATAGGTTCTAGGTACTTCGATGATGTTTTGTAGTTAATATAATAAATGGCTAACGCCTAGAGGAAATACGGGAGAAACATGGATGAGTGAAAACTACGTCTGCCCGTTCTGCGGCCAAGTCAGGGAGACCAAGAAGAGGATGGACTTTCACCTACAGTACGGCCACGCAGACCTCTACCCCCTCATGAAGAGGGAGACGACTGTAGTCGACCTCGAGAAGAAGCTCGACTGTCTCCGGGAGAAGAAGACCATGCTGGAGAAAGAGATACAGATAATGCGGACTATCATCGAAAAGAAGGCCCATGAGCCTGAAGAGTAGCCTCAACACGTTTCTTCATGCGCTGTGATAAAATCATGCTCCGGGGCGTGACGCAGCGCCTGTTCAGGGGAGCACAGCACCTGCTGGGATTCCTGTTAATAAAATTGTAGAAAATTGGGGGTCAGGATTCTAGGAACTGTTTGTAGACGACGTAGGCGATCACCAGTATGACGACGCCCGCCACTGCGTAGAGGGCCCAGTTGAGGCCGGGCTCCTCCGGCGGCGCCGACACGGTGAAGCTGCCCGAGAGGTCGCCCACGGACACCGTGTGCGTGCCCTCGTCGCCGGAGACGCCTATGAACGTCACTGTCTCGCTGGCTCCTCCCACGAGGGTCACCGTCTCTTCGTCGACCTTGGACTCGTCCACCAGCAGCTCGGCCGTGTAGCTTCCGGAATCCTCGCCCACATTGGCGACGGTCACCGACACGGTCACGGTCTCCCCTGTCTCCACCGACGCGGGGGAGACCGCCAAGTTGGATAGAACGAACTCGGCTGGCGCCGGCGGCACGGGCTCCTCCACCGTGAAGCTGCCCGTCAAGCCGTTGACGTCCACGTTGTAAGTCTTCGCCCCGGTCTTGGACACCGTCCACGTGACGGTCTCGTCCTCTCCGGCGGCTAGGGTCAGCTCTTCG
>CAZBUI010000143.1:0-5636 GCA_964495055.1 uncultured Candidatus Bathyarchaeia archaeon
GGAGGCGCCCTCAGCGGGGTGGCTGCTACCGGAGCCCCCATCAAGTTCATCGGCACGGGCGAGAAGGTGGAGGACCTTGAGGCTTTCGACCCGGGCCGGTTCATAGGCCGCCTCTTGGGCATGGGGGACATAGAGGGGCTCGTCGCCAAGGTCAAGGAGGCTGAGATGCCGGTCTCGGAGAAGGACGTGGTGGCGATGCTCAGCGGAAAGTTCAGCCTCCAGGACATGTACAACCAGTTCGAGGCCATGAGCAACATGGGGCCCCTCCAGAAGGTGCTGGGCATGATCCCGGGTTTCAGCTACCAGCTGCCCACCGACGAGATGGAGGACGCCGAGGAGAGGCTCGCTAAATACAAGGTGATCATCAAGAGCATGACGGTCGAGGAGAAGGAGGACCCCAAGATACTCAACAGGAGCCGCATCAGGCGGATAGCCCGGGGCAGCGGCACCGACGAGCGGGACGTAAGAGAACTTATAAAACAGTATAACACTATGAGGAAAATGCTCAGACAGATGAAGGGCAGCCGAAGGATGCGGCGCCAGATGCCATTCAAGCTGGGTTGAGGAGACGAATAAAATGGGAAAAAGCAGTGGAACACGGAGAAAGAGCAGGAGCGCCCTCACCAAGAAGGTGAGGGATAAGGGGAGGCTCCCCTTGAGCAGGCTGCTGACCAAGTACGAGGAAGGCGAGAAGGTAGTCATAAACATAGACCCAGCCATCCACAAGGCCATGCCGCATAAGCGCTACCAGGGCAAGGTGGCCACCGTCGTGGGGCAGAGGGGGCGCGCGTATATACTGGAGGTCCCGCAGAGGAAGACGGTGAAGACCATCATAACGACCCCTGAGCACATGCGTAAACATCAGGAGGATTAGGGTTGTCCGTCACCGAGAAGAGGGAGATCACGGTAGCCGAGGCCCGTAAGCTGCTCATGGACAAAGCCGAGGAGCTTGACCCCCTTCAGAGGCGGGTGCTTGAGTACACCATCAGGTTCAGCAAGCTGGACAGCGAGACGGCGAAGCAGCTCACCGAGGAGCTGGTGAAGGAAGCCGAGATAGATCGGAGCCTCGCCGTGCAGATAGTCAACTGCATGCCGGGTAGCGTGCCCGAGTTGCGCACCTTCCTCGGTAGGCAGAGGATCATCGCCGAGGACACCATGACAAAGATTTTAGGGATAATTGAAAAATACCGGGTTGAGGAATAACTACCCGGAGACACCCCGCAGGAGGCAGATGGCTTGTATAGAGAGCAGAAGAAGTACGAGGAGTACGCTTACGTCTTAGATTATCTTCCGCACGGCCGCCCAGGGGCGCCTCGTTCAAGCCACTCCGCCACCGGAGTGATCCAGCTCATAGGGGAGGACTACTTCACCCTCTTGGAGGCTACGCCCCGGCGGGACGCCGAGTACAACATCCGGGACAGGATATTCGTGGGGAGGGGCGACAGGGCGCTGGTGGAGCACGTCCTCGGCAGGATTACCTACGACGAGCTCACTTCGGCCGCCAAGGCCGAGCTTCCCTTCATCATAGAGGAGATAGTCAAGAACAACGAGGAGCGCTTCGTGGAGTTCGTGAACAAGAGCCAGCCGTTGACGCCCAGGATGCACAGCCTGGAGCTCATACCCGGCATAGGGAAGCGTCTCATGTTCCAGATAATCGACTTGAGGGAGAGGTATCCGTTCGAGAGCTTCCAGGACCTCAAGAAGAGGGCCAACCTGACGGACCCGGTGAAGCTCATATCTCGGCGCGTCTTGAAGGAGCTCAGCGAGGAGGAGAAGTACTACATCTTCACGCGGCCCGCGTGAGTCGCGAAAACTTCAAGTATCCTTAAATCTCCGTTTTCACGGACTGCGATGATGGAGTACCTTATCCTGTTCATGCTGCTGGCGGTTTCACTGGTCATACTGTTTCTCTTGGTTAAGGTGCTGCTGCAGGTGAAGCGAGCGGAGGACACGGCTGAGGTGAGGGTCGTCGAGGTTGAGCCCAGCGAGAGCGCCGCCCCCGAGGCCGTCTTAGAGGACATAGAGGAAGAAGATAAGAAGGAGGGGCCTCCACGGTAGCATGCCCCGGGCGGCTTGCATTATCTTTTTAAGAATCTAGTTATGCTATGTGGTGAGACAGGCGATGAAGGCCAGCACGTTCAGGGACAAGAAGAACATGGCTTACACCCGGCGCAAGTACATGGGCGGCGTCCCCGGGAGCAAGATAGTCAAGTTCACCATGGGGAACACCGGCGGCGAGTTCAGCCACAGGCTTGAGCTCATAAACCTCAAGGACGCCCAGATACGGCACAACGCGCTGGAGGCGGCCAGGATAGCGGCCAACAGGGTGCTGGAGACCAACGTTGGCAGGGACGGCTTCATGCTCAAGATAGTGCCCTACCCCCACCAGATCATAAGGGAGCACAAGAGGGTCAACGTGGCCCAGGCCGACCGGTTCCAAGAAGGCATGAAGAAGGCGTACGGGAAGCCCACCGCCGTGGCCGCCAGGGTCAAGCAGAGAACCCCCATAATCATCGCCGAGGTGGACGAGAGAAACATCGACCACGCCAAGGAGGCCCTCAAGCGCGCCGGCGCCAAGTTCCCGGTGCCGACCAAGATAATCGAGTCCAAGCTCTAGCCGCGCCCCACATCTTAATATCCCCAAGCCACAGGTTCACGTGAAGAGTTTGTACCACCTAGAGCTGGAGAGGGTCATCGAGGAGATCAAGGGCCGGGGGGCAGAGCGGGTCCTGCTGCAGCTGCCCGACGGGCTGCGGCCCCTCGCCTTCCAGATGGTGAAGGCGCTGCGCATGGGCACGGGCGCCCATGTGCATCTCAGCGGGGACTCGTGCTACGGAGCCTGCGACCTTGCCGTGAACCAGGCGAGGGAGCTTTCGGCGGACCTCATAGTCCACTACGGCCACAGCAGCATGGCGGTGGAAGTCGGCGTGCCGGTCATATACGTCCACGCCGAGGTCGATCTGGACGCCGAGGCCCTGGTGGAGGAGGCCGCCCCCCAGCTGAGCCGATGGCGGAGCATAGGACTCGCCACCACGGTGCAGCACGTCCACATGGTGGACGAGATGGCGGAGAAGCTCAGGGAGAAGGGGTTCGATGTGCACGTGGGCGGGGGCTCTGGGAAGACGCCCCACCCGGGCCAGGTCCTGGGCTGCAGCTACCGCACCGCCAGGGAGGTGGCCGGGGACGTAGAAGCTTTCCTCTACGTGGGCGGCGGAGAGTTCCACCCCAAGGGGCTGGTCATGACCACGGGCAAGCCGGTGGTGGTGGCCAACCCGTACAACGCCACGGTGCGGCTGATGACGGAGGACGACCTCATGGGACTCGCCAAGAGGCGTGTGGCCCAGATCGCCGCCGCCAAGACGGCCGAGAGAATAGGGGTGCTGGTCTCCTCCAAGCCCGGGCAGCGGGCGACGGCAGAGGCCGAGACGCTTCGGGCCAGGTTCGAGGAGGATGGCCGAGAGGCTGTCATCATATACTTGGACGAGGTGAGGGCGGAGCACCTGAACAACTTCGTGGAGGCCCAGGCCTTCATCGACACGGCTTGCCCCAGGCTGGCGGTGGACGGCGTCGCCGGCGTGGACAGGCCCATCCTCACGGTGCGTGAGGCGGAGGTGGTGCTCGGCGACCTGCGTTGGGAGGACATCTGGGGGGACGGATACCTGGGTTGACCGCTGGGTTTATTAAAAACTGTACGCATAGAAGCACCGATCCTTTGGGATCGATTCACTCTCAAAGAAAATGGTTCCCCGGGGCGCAAAACCGGGGCAGGTAGCGTAGAAGAAGGTAGAGGTATGGCAAAGAAGCATAGGATAGATGGAAGAGAGGTTTTCCCCGGGGAGCGGCTCGCCGTCATAGAGGAGTTCAGCGACGGCAAGGGCACCTACGAGATGGATGGGGAGGTCAGGTCGGCCGAGTTGGGGGTGACGAGGCGCAACGACGCCGCCAGGGCGGTGGAGGTTGAGAAGGAGACGCCGGAGATCATAGTCCCCGAGGAGGGGATGGTGGCGGTGGCGGAGGTGGGCTCGGTGGCCCGCAGGGACGCCCGCGTGGACATATTCATGCTCGACGGCAGGCTCATCCACCCTACCTACAGCGGCGTGGTTCATATAAGCGACATCAGCCGAGACTACACGAAGAACATCGACCTGGCGCTCAGGAGCGGCGACATAGTCAAGGGGCGGATAGTGAACGTCAAGAACAGGCTGAACCAGATGAGCCTCGCGGGCAGCGAGTACGGCGTCGTGTACGCGTTCTGTAGCAGGTGCGGCGGCCTCTTGGAGAACAACCGGGGGCGGCTCACGTGCCCCGACTGCGGCCGGGTGGAGCGGAGGAAGACGGCCAGGAGCTACGGCATGGAGGAGCTGGTATGAAGATCAACGTCGTGAAGCGGGAGGGCGGCTACATGGAGATAGAGTTCAGCGGCGAGGGACATACGCTCCTGAACCTGATGCAGGAGAACCTTCTGGAGGACGGTAACGTGGAGATGGCGGGGTACAGCAAGCCTCACCCGTTGATGGACCGGAGCAAGCTCTTCATCAGGCTGAGGAAGGGTGAGGCGCATCTCGACGCCGTCAAGAAGGCCGCGGAGAGGGCGGACGGCAAGCTGGACGGGTTCCTTGAGGAGTTCGAGAAAAGCTTAGCCGAGGCCAAGCACTAACATTATTTGCCGCCCCGGGGGTGGCCTGTTGAAGCCTGTGCGCATCCGTCAGGTCAAGAAGGAGATCAGGTTGCTGGGTTTGGCGGCCAGCAGGGTGGACGCCGTTTACGCCGTGGTGGGCGTGGTTTATAGGGGTGGCTTGGCGGTGGACGGGGTTCTGTGCAGCGTCTCCTCGTCGCCTGATCTCACCGCCGCCGCGACGGGAATGATCAGGGCGTCGGTTCACTTTAACCAGATACGTGTGGCGGCGGTGGACTTGGATGGGTTGCCCGCCGGGGCCTGCCTAGACCTAGACGGGTTGGCGTCTGGGACGGGTAAACCGGTTCTCGGGTTGACGCGGGCCAGCGTCGAGCTGGATGAGCGCCACATGTTTAGGTGGCGCGGGTACACGGTGACATGCGTGGGGCTCAGACGGGGCGACGCCGAGGGGGTCCTGGGTGTCTGCTCGGTGGACGGGGCCCCTGAGGCCCTGCGGGTGGCGGCCATGGTCGCCGGGGGGCTGCCCGCGCTACACAAGGTTTAAAAATGTCAGTTTCTGGTGTAGAAAAGACGGAGGCCGTCGGGTGAAGTTTTGTCCGGAGTGCGGGGCTTTCTGTACCGCCGACAACGAGAAGCGCTGCTACGTTTGCCCTAAATGCGGGTGGGAGGAGCCATTGGAGGAGAGCCGCACCATCTCCAGGAAGAACAGCGAGGAGGAGGACAAGATCATCGTCATCGGCAAGAAGGAGCGGAGCCTCTCCACGATGCCCAAGACCAAGGCGCTGTGCGAGAAGTGCGGCAACGACGAGGCTTACTGGTGGATGGTGCAGACACGGGGCATAGACGAGAGCATGACCCAGTTCTACAGGTGCACCAAGTGCGGTTACACGTGGCGAGACTATAGTTAATCAATGTATTTTTATGGGCTCGTGTCTATCTAGGTGCAGCGTCACAGCATATTCGAGTGGTTTGGTTTGTTTGAGGTTGAGGTTTCGCGGAT
>CAZBUI010000144.1:0-5629 GCA_964495055.1 uncultured Candidatus Bathyarchaeia archaeon
CGCCGCGTGAATAAGATGATTGCCGCCTATCCCGGCGCCGTCGCCGTCCCCCACGAAGACCACCGTCGTAAGCTCCGGGTTAAACGTCTTGGCTCCCGTGGCGAAAGCTATTGCCCTGCCGTGGGTGGTGTGGAGCGTGTCGCCGTTGAAGTTGGGGCTGGGTATCCAGGCGCTGCATCCGATGCCTGAGACGGCGAGTATCTTGTCTTTGTTCAAGCCCAGGTCGTCGATGGCCCGTACGAAGCAATTGAGTATTATGCCTCCGCCGCAGCCTGGGCAGAAAGCGCTGGGCTGCCTCCTAACATATTTGTCTCTATAGTACTTCAGGTTCTTCACTTGGCCAGCCTCCTGACCTCTTCGAGGACCTCGCGGCCCAGCGGCAGCACCCCACCCACCTTAGCCAAGGAAATCACCTCAGCTCTACCGCAGACCACGCGCTCAACCTCCTTGACGAGCTTCCCGACGTTCATCTCCACAACCAGTATGGCGTCAACGCTGTCGGCTAGCGCCCTGATCTCATCCTCTGGTAGCGGCCAAAGGGTTCTGAGCCTGAACAGCCCGGCCTTTACGCCCTGCTCCCTTGCCTTTACCACGGCGTCGAAGCTGGGCCGCGCCGAGGCGCCGAAGCTCAGAACTGCCACCTTGGCGTCGTCCAATTGCTCCCTGTGGATGTCACGTATCTCGGGCTCGGCGTTGAGTATCTTGTCCCTGATGCGGTAGACGATCATTTGGTGGTACTCTGGCGCGTAGTTGCGCACCCCGTCCGGCCTATGGGTTGATCCGGTGACGAGGAGAGCGTATCCCTCGCCGAACGCAGGCATCGGCGGCACACCACTGGGGGCGTCCGTCCCCCACGGGGTTTCATCCCTGCTTGTCGGCTTCCTCCTGTTCACTACGTCCACCTTCTCGGGCACAGTCAGCTTCTCCTTCATGTGCCCTATCATCCCATCCGCCATCACCATCACCGGAGTCCTGTACGTCTCCGCCAGGTTGAAAGCCCGGACGGTCAAGTCGAACATCTCCTGGACGCTCCACGGGCTAACGGCCACCACCTCGTAGTCCCCGTGGCTGCCGTACCTGGCCTGCATTATGTCCTGCTGGCTAGGGTCTGTGGCCTGCCCTGTGCTGGGGCCGCTGCGCTGGACGTTCACCAGCACAAGCGGCGTCTCCGTCATGTGGGCGTACCCTATGTTCTCCTGCATCAAGCTGAACCCGGGGCCGCTCGTCGCCGTCATGGCCTTGGCCCCCGCCCAGCTGGCCCCTATGACGCTGGCTATACTCCCGATCTCGTCCTCCATCTGGACGTACAGGCCGCCCACCTTGGGTATCTCGGCGGCGATGTGGTGGCTTATCTCGCTCGCCGGCGTGATCGGGTAGCCGGCGAAGAACCTGCACCCCGCCCTCAGCGCCCCCTCCGCGCAGGCGACGTTTCCCAGAGCCAGGTGCCTACCGGGTTCAAGCATCCTGCATCTCCTCCACGTACACCGCGAAGTCAGGGCAGTACCTCTCACACCAGCGGCAGCCTATGCACTCTCCCACCGGCTCAGGCTTGACGCCGCCCAGCGCCGTCTTCCTGTCCGACGGCTGGAGTATTCCACCTCCACGCTGCTCACAGACGTGGACGCATATGAGGCACCCCTTGCACTTATCCTCGTCTATCGTGACCTTGAAACTCTTAGCCGTTTCAAACACCCCTCATGGCCCGTGAATCGGTTTACTATGAATCAGCTGGAATAAAACAGTGAGGGTAAAACATATCGTCGTCAAGGATCATGCGTGGGAGTCCTCTCAGCCCCTCAGCTTGCTGAGCACCAGGCTCGCCACGCTGCTGTCCTGTATCGCTATGCCCACGGACTTGAACACGGTCACGCCGTCCTCGGGCGTGCGCCCCGGCTTCTTGCCTGATACGAGCTCCTTCAGCTCCGCGTAGATGTCATCCTCCGTCATGGCGCCCTCCGCTATGGGGATGAGCACGTCCCCCGCCTCCTGCATTACCCCCTCGTAATCGTCTATCACCAGCTTGCTCCCCGCCACCGTGGCCGTGTCCAGCTCCCTCCAGTCAGGGTAGAAAGCCCCTATGGCGCTCACGTGAACCACGTCCTTAAGCCACCCCCGCCTCAGCACCGGCTTGGGGCTGGTGGTCGCGGTCAGCACCATATCCGCGTCCCTGCACGCCTCCTCGCCGATGCCCGCCGCCACCACCTCCACCCCCAGCTTTTCCGTCATCTCCTCGGCGAACCTCTCACGCGCCTCCTCCACCGGATCGTAGACGTACACCCTCCCGATGTCCCTCACGGTGCAGGCCGCCCAGGCCTGGGTGCGCCCCTGGACGCCGGCGCCGAACACCGCCGCCACCCTCGCGTCCCTCGGCGCCATGTACCGGGCAGCGACGCCCGTGACCGCCCCCGTCCTCACAGCCGTCAGGTACGTGGCGTCCATGAACGCCTCGATCAACCCCGTCTCCGGGTCGTTCACCACTATCCACGCCGCCGTGGTCGGCAACCCCCTGGCCCTGTTGTCCGGGTAGATGCTGATGATCTTGGTGGCCTGAGCTTCTAGGCCGGTGAGGTAGCTGGGCATGAAGCTGATGCTGCCGTTGTACCTGGGCACCATTATGGTGCTCCTCGCGGGCATCACCACGTTCTCCGCGGCGTACTCCCTGAACGCCTCCTCCACGGCGTCTACGGCCTCCCCCATGTCCAGCAACTTCTCGACGTCGGCATCGGAAAGGATAATCATGTATAACGCGTAGATGGACGGCTGTATAAAGTTAAATATGCTGGCGAAAACAAGGAAACGCGCTGAAAAACTGTTTTCTATGGAAAAATCTATACAAAACCTCCATTAACATATTATATAACAGTGCCTAAATATTGAGTGAGGCGTATGCTTGACAGGCTGGTAGGCAAGTCCGAGGAGGAGCGGGAACTTTCCACTTCACGGTACATAAAGGCGATCCCCCTCAGGGCCTACGAGGACATCGACGTCATCAAGGCGGAGGTCAGGGCCGGTAACATTGTCATCTGCAACGTGAGTCCCCTCGCCAAGCACAACATCGAGGACGTCAAACGCGGCATAAACGAACTCAACGAGTACGCCCAGCTCATCGAGGGCGACATAGCCCGCCTCGGCGAGGAAAGGGTCATAGTTACGCCGAAGAATATCAGGATCTGGCGCAGCCAGGACTAGGCCAGCCTGAAGGTGTCCAGCAGCCTCGGCGCGGTTCCCCGCACCCTGCGCATTCTGGAGACTGTTCTGGCGAGGTGCTCGCACTTGGATTCCTCGCCGTGGACCACGAAAACCCTCTTGGGCTGCGGCCTTAGCCTGCGCACGTAGTTGACTAGCTGCCTCCTGTCGCTGTGCCCGGAGAAGCCGTGCACAGTGTGGGTGCTCATGTCGATGTTTATGACCTCCATCTTGCCGTCGCGGTTGTAGAGCTGGGCCGAGCCCATCCCGGACTGGACGCGTTGTCCCATGGTGCCGGTGACCTGGTAGCTGACGAATATGATGCCGTTCTCGTCGTAGGGTGCCAGTCGTTTGAAGTAGTCAAGCACGGGGCCTCCCTCCATCATGCCGGCGGTGGCCATGATTATGCATGGGCCGCCTTCCACGATCTCGTCGCGGCTGTCGTGCTGCTTCACCACGGTGAAGTAGTCGCTCTCGAAGGGGTTGACGCCCTGCTTCAGTATCTGGTCCCGTATCTCGTGGCTCAGGTACCCGGGGTACGCGGTGTGGATGCCGGTGGCCTCGCTGATCATGCCCTCTATGTAGACGGGGACCTCCAGGAGGTCGCCGCTCTGCATGTACTTGTTTATGACCATGAGTATCTCCTGGGCCCTTCCGACGGCGGGCACCGGTATGAGCACCTTCCCGCCCTTGAGTATGTGGTTCGCTATGCCGACGAACTCTGCGTCTGTCTCGTCGCGGCTGGGTGAGACGTTGTCGGGGCCGCCGTAGGTGGATTCCATTATCAGGGTCTCGACCCTGGGGAAGTAGGTGGACGCCGGCTGCAGAAGCGCCGTGGGCCCGTACTTGAAGTCGCCGGTGTACACTATGTTGTGGAGGCCCTTGCCTATGTGGAGGTGGACCAGGCTTGAGCCGAGGATGTGGCCCGCGTTGTGAAGGGTGAGCCTGACGTCGGGGCTGATGTCGGTCACGTCCCCGTAGTCGAGGGGGATGGTGTGCAGTATCGTCTCGGATATGTCGTCTGTGGTGTAAGGCGGCACGTTTCCCTCCTTACGGGTCACGTCTATGTAGTCGCTCTGGAGGAGGGTCATGACGCTACCTGTGGGCTCGCTACAGTAGACGAGGCCGCTGTACCCGTACTTGTAGAGGTACGGGAGGAACCCGCAGTGGTCCAGGTGGGCGTGGGTGATGACGACGGCGTCCAGGCTGTTTATGTCGAACTCCTCCACGTCCAGCCGGGGGTAGCTCTGGATGGGGCTCCTGCTGCCGGGGTTGATGCCGCAGTCGAGGAGTATCTGGCTCTCCCGGGTCTTGACCAGGATGGCCGACCTGCCCACCTGCCTGCTGCCGCCGAGGAACGTCACCCTGACGTCGCTCGACTGCTGGTAGATGGGCCTGAAGATGGATTCCCCGGTCTCCCTGAGGACCCGCTCCCGCTCCTTGCTCTTGCTGTAGAGGAAGCCCCTGATCTGCTTGATCGTCATGGACGGGATGGGCGGGGAGCGCACGAAGTTGGGGCTCCAGTGCGTCTTCTGGATTATCTCTAGGACGTTTGAGCCGCTCTTGCCGATGGCGACGCCGGGCTTCTCGACCTCCAGGACCACCTCCCCCAGCGCGGGGTCGAAGTAGGCCTGGACGAGGCCAGCCTCCTCCAGTATCTCCTTGATTATAATCTCTGACTGGGGCTCAGGCAATCTAACGGAGGGGTCGCTCCGGATCACTATCCTTTTCTTGATGGTGCCGGCTATCTCGCCGACTATGTGGCCTCTCTCCTGCAGTATCTCGGGCTTCTGGCAGTATATGGCGAGCCTCGGCCCCTCGAACTCTATTCGGGTTATGCCCACCTCTGGGGGTATCTTGTCGAGTATCGCCTGCCTTATCTCCGAGTAGCTTAAGCCCTGCGTGTTTTCCCTCATTTTTCTGATCTCAGTTGTCTAGTATGGTTGCCTTTTCCTCAGGGGACAGCTCTCTGAACCCGGAGGCGTCGATGACGGCTATGTCGAAGCTGTCGCCGCTGGCGACGTCCCGCTTCATGGCCGAGTCCACGGCCTTCACCACGATGGGCAGCATTTCGTCCACCGTCATGTCTTCTTTGTACTGGCTCTCGAGCACGCCGTACGCGATGGGCGACCCTGAGCCCGTGGAGACCATCTTCTCCTCGGTCAGGCTGCCGTAGGGGTCCAGGTTGAAGACGTGGGGCCCGGAGTCGTCGAACCCGCCGACGAGGGCCTGCATGGGGAGGGGGTTGCCTACTTCGCGGTTGCTGAACAGCAGGTTGGAGACCAGCCGCGCGGCGGACTTCACCGGTATGGTCCTGTTCTTCTCCAGCTCGTAGAGCCTGGAGTTTATCCTGAGTATCTCGACGACCCGCTGTGCGACGGCGACGCCGCCGGCTATGGTCATGGCCAAGTTGTCGGTGATCTTGTAAACCTTCTTGGCATGC
>CAZBUI010000145.1:0-5600 GCA_964495055.1 uncultured Candidatus Bathyarchaeia archaeon
GTACATGTCGTTGGGGTATGCCGCCATGGTGTATATCATCTTCACCCCGAGCTCCTCAGCTATGCCCGCGATCTTCTCGGCGAGCCTTATGGACTCCTCTGGTATCGACGGCTGGGCGTCCCCCACACAGATGACGAGGTCCTTCTCCGGGCAGGCGTACAGCCTGTGCTTCAGTGGCGCAAGCTCCGCCTTCCCTTCGTTGTATATGAGCACGTTGTGGTAGTAGGTGATCTCTGCGAACAGCTTAGCCTTGAGTCTTCGTCTGAGGTAATCCGCCGAAATCTTGGCGAGGTACCCCATCCCAGGCCACGCCGCTATCATGGTGGGCCTGCTCAGGCTGGGCTTCTCTATGTAGTGGACGTCCATTGGGTTCAGCATATCGTCAATTGTATTTCCATTAAACCTTTCGTTTTCGAAGGAAGGCGGGCTCTCTTCGCAGCCCGTATCTGGACGATGGGGCTTTTAGGTTTCGTGTTAAGAGGTTTATAGGCTTTCAGCCTTCTTTTTCTACGCGTGAATAAACTCATGGTTGTCGCAAAGCACTGTTACATTATTAACATTTTCGAGTCAAAGTTATATTAAGGGCGCGTCCAAGAAACGGTCGCCCATAAACATTCTGTGCAACAGAACCATATTATAATCTACCCAGCCAATTTGATGCTGTAGCGGGGGTTCACCCGGGGGGATGAGTCTGAGCCCACTGCCCAACCCACTAGCGGCTCAGGGTTTATGACCCAGTGTCCGGGTTTGCCTGGACACGCCCTAGACGCATGCGGTCACCGCGCCAGAGGACCGGGTCGATGAGATAAGGTCCGGCGTGGAAGGGCTTCCTCCCTTTTATCCCCGCTGCGCACTTCGATTTCAGAGGCATTTGGTAATGGCGAGAGCGCGGGAATGGACAGACAACGAGATAGAAAAGCTCAAGGAAATATATTCTTCCACCATGTCTTTCGACGAGATCACTTTGGAGTTCCCTTGGAGGACTTCTAACGCGATAAGGCTCAAGGCGTCTCGGCTTGGGCTGAGGAGACCAACGCTGGAGACCCACCTCACGAGGGCGCAGAAGGTCACCATCCAGAGCGTCGGCGGCGACGGCGTCAAAGGCTACCTACTGAAGTGCAGGGAGTGCGGCGCCTGGATACACGCCGACAAGATGATGAGCGGCATCTCCCAGACCATCAGCTGCGACGAGTGTGGAGCCCTCTACGAGATACTGACCGAGTGATAGGTGCACCCTGGTACCGTGGGTTCATGATGTTTTTATACCATCCAACGCATGTTCAAGTGGGTGGACCAGATGAGTCTAGAGATAACGTCTAACATGCTTGTGAGGGAGGCCATGTCGAGCCCCGTCATCTCAGTCAGCGAAAACACGGACATAGTGAAGCTAGCCAAGGTGATGAAGGACCAGAAAGTAGGCGCAGTAATAATCACCAACAAGGAAGAGCAGCCAGTGGGCATAGTGACGGAGAGGGACATAGTCACGAGGGTCGTCTCACAGGGCGGAGACCCTGGCAACGTCACCGCCAAGGCAGTCATGTCTTCCCCCCTCCACGTTGTTGCCCCGAACATGACCCTAATGGAGGCGATGCACCTAATGGACAAGCTCAACCTCAGGCGACTGGGCGTTCTCTACAAAAGCCAGCTTGTCGGCGTCATCTCGGACAGAAACATCATCAGGCTCGTACCCACCATCGTGGAGATAATGAAGGAGCAGCAGGAGATCAACAACGTCTCCTCAGTGAGAGGCCCCTCCATCACCGGTTACTGTGACAGGTGCGAGAGCTACAGCAACAACCTCAGGTACGTGGAAGGCGAGTTCCTCTGCAGCGACTGCCGCATGGAGTGAAAAAGCCCAAAACCCTCCATGGACACGTATGTTGTGTATGAGGACCCTTTTCCTTGTAGACGGAATGCTGGGCTCCTTGGCCCGTTGGCTGAGGATAAGCGGCTACGACGCGGAGTACCGGAGGGAAGCCGACGACGACTCACTCATCGAGGAGGCGTCTAGGACGGGAAGGGTGCTTCTTACCCGGGACAGGGAGCTGGCCCATAGAGCCAGAAAGAGGGGCATGGAAGCCGTTCTAGTGGAGGGGGAGGATGAAGTGTTCCAGCTGGGTGAACTGGCGGCCGTCTTCGGGCTGGAGCTGGACCCCTCATGCTCCCGCTGCCCAAAGTGTAATGGGCCCCTTACGCGCGTCGAGAAAGACCAGATAAAGGACCGGGTGCCTGAGGCATCCTTGGAGGCGTTCGAGGTTTTCTGGGTTTGCGGTGTATGCGGCAACGTTTACTGGAGGGGGAGCCACTGGGACCAGATAGTCTCGACCCTAGAGGAGGCTGAGAGGCTGTCTGGGTCGGGCGGCTCCAAGCGTTTATAAGAATTTGTTCTCGTTTCATATAGAAAGGTGCGATTAAGATATTCGACCTTACTCAGGCGGAGGGGACGTACCTCGTACGCCTCGCGAGGAACGTGATCGAGGCACATCTAGGGTTGACCGGTGAGCCGGATACAGAAGACGCTCCCAAGGCGACCGAGACCCGGTGCGGCGTCTTCGTAACCCTCAACAAGCTGGAGGGGTCTGGGCACACGCTCAGGGGCTGCATAGGCTACCCCTACCCCGTGAAGGACCTGTTGACGGCCGTCAAGGAGTCGGCGGTGAACGCAGCATTCGATGACCCCAGGTTCCCGCCGGTCTCAGGGAGAGAGATGGACAGCATCCTCGTAGAGGTCAGCGTCCTATCCCCGCCTGAAATAATAAAAGCGGATCACCCTAAACATACCCCACGGGAGGTCGTGGTGGGCCGCGACGGCCTTATAGTGAGCAGAGGCTACAGAAGGGGGCTACTACTGCCCCAGGTCGCAGTCGATTGGGGCTGGGACAGCGAGGAGTTCCTCGTCCAGTGCTGCTTCAAGGCCGGACTGCCGCCCGACTCATGGCTCCTGGACGGCACAGAGGTGCAGAGGTTTCAGGCCATAATATACTCCGAGGACTCCCCGAGGGGGAAGGTTTCGAGGCAAGAGTTAAGCTGAGGGTAGGTTGCAGGTGGACGGCTTAGAGGGCGCCCGGGTATACTTCAGCCCATGCGGCATAGGGTTTGGCCACGTCAGCAGAAGCGTCTCCATCGCCGAGGGGGTGGCCAGCCGGGGGGGAGAGGTTCTGTTCTCCACGTACCTGGAGGCCGTGGACTACGTCCGCAAGTACGGGTTCCCAGTGCTGTCCGCCCCACCCATCCAGATGGAGAACGACCCTACAGGTAGCATAGACATCAAGTCCTCCACCGTGGAGCAAGGCTTAACGGCTTTCCCGACTCTGCTCGATCAGGTGAGGTTCGAGATCAGGGGCATGATGACGTTCGAGGCGGACCTGGTGTTCAGCGACTCACGGGTGTCCAGCATAATCGCGGCGAGGCTGCTCAAGATACCCGTGGTGCTCCTGCTTAACCAGTTCCTGCCCCGGGCACCCAGGGTGAAGGACACCAACCTCTTCAAGGTCTTCGACGGTACGGTGCTCACCATACTCGGGCGGACGTGGGCCCTCAGCGACATAATAGTGATCCCTGACTTCCCCGAGCCCTACACGATAAGCCTCGACAGCCTGAGGATTCCGAGGAGGGTGGGGGCCAGGGTGAGACTCGTCGGCTCCATACTGCAGGAGAAGCCCGGGGAAAAAATCAACTCCCATGAGATAAGGGAGCGGCTGGGGGTGAGAGAGGACCAGCGTCTGATATACGCGGGGATAAGCGGGCCCCGCGCGGAGAGGGAGCCCCTCATCAGGCTGCTTGAGCCGATATTCGCTGGTTTCCCGGACAAGTACCGGGTGCTCATGTCCATGGGGACCCCCAATGGCGGCTCGGACCCGACGGAAAACGGGGCTTTGACCGTGATCCCATGGCTGGAGAACAGGTTTGAGTACCTAAACGCCTGCGACCTGGTAATCAGCCGCGGCGGACACGAGACCATAATGCAGAGCATCTGCTACGGCAAGCCCGCCGTCATCATCCCTGTTCCTAGGCACCCCGAGCAGTACGGCAATGCCAGGAGGGCCATGGAGCTGGGCGTCGCCACGGCCATACATCAGAGGGATATAGACCGGGACAGCCTTGTCGCTCTATTGGACAGGATGATGGGGAGCAGCAGGTACAGGTGGGTTCTGGACGACATAAACTCCAAGGAGCATCTCGGCGACGGCCTGGAGAACACCCTCGAAGTGATAAACGAGACGCTTAGACGGTGATGATCGAACGCGTTATATCGCTGGTCGGCGCCTCTCATGGGCATGGACTACCACTACTCAAAGACGCGTGACCCCACCGTCATGGGGTACTTCGACGAGGAGACCCTGAGAGCCTTCACGGATTGGAGCGGCAGGACGCTGGCTCCCGGCGAGCTGGACAAGAAGACCAAGGAGCTCGTCGCCGTGGCCTGCGCCTACATGACCCGATGCCCCTACTGCATCGAGGGCCACGCCAAGGCCGCCGTCGAGGCGGGGGCCTCCAAGGAGGAGCTCGCCGAGGTGATACAGATCGCCATGGCGCTGGCAGCCGGCGCCAGGATCGCCCACAGAAACTTCGCGCTGGACGTCTAGCTATTCCTGTATAAAGTTTTCAAGCCAGTGCTGGCCTGACGCCAGCGGCTCCGGCACAGTGTCCCTCCAGTGGAGGTGCTTGAACTCAGTCTGGCAGGGGCGGCCCAGCGCCACCCACGTCTCAACCTTTTCCCCGATCTTGAATATCTGGCTGCTTATGGTGCTGCTGCTGAGGAGCTTCTCCAGCTCGGTTCCGATGTACGAGTTGTGGCGGCAGACGCTGTAGCTCCCGGGACCGTTGGCGTGGTCCCTGCTGAACCTGATGAGGTCGTCCACCGATACCTTGTCCGCGGTCTTCAGCATCTCTTTGGCCCGCTCGCACCGGGTGAGGGTGTACTGCCTGTGCAGTATGACCTCTCTCTCGACGAGGGGAGGGTTGTCATGATACAGGTAGTGGTTGGCGCGCAGGCGGATTCAATAATTCAAGTTTAATGGGATAGCTACCTCACATCATCCTGAGGACAGATGACAGAGGCAGGTTCTCCCAAACTACTCTTCGAGAACGTGGATTTAACTCCGATCCACCCCATCCTCTGGACAGACCTCCACAAACACGGCCCCGGAAGACCCGTCCAGTACAACCCCGAATGGGACCTCAAAGCCCTCATGCTCAGACAGCTCCTCCAGATACCCTACGTCAAGGACCTCGTCAAACGCCTCAGGAGGAACACCTACCTACGCCAGGTTTGCGGCTACGGTAACAGGGCTCCCTGTGAGGCCCACTTCTCCCAGATGAAGAAGAGAATAGGAGCCGAGGGCTTCCGCATCATAGAGGCCTGGCTCCGAGGAGAAGCCCTGAGGCTACGCAGATCCCAACCCCTGAGTGCAGCAGGCCTCGTTCAAGCCGCGTGCATAGACGGCACCGACCTCCCCTCCTGGAGCAGCAGAGACCCCCACGACACCCGCCGGGGCCTCGGAGACCCGGATGCCCGTGTGGGCCGGGGCAAGAAGGGATTCACGCTGGGATACCAGAGCCTGTTCCTCGTGGACGTCGAGGGTTTCCCGCTGGGCCAC
>CAZBUI010000146.1:0-5580 GCA_964495055.1 uncultured Candidatus Bathyarchaeia archaeon
GTTGTCGTATATCTCGCGACCGCCCCTGACGGCTCTGACGATGGTGGCGAAGTTGTCGTCCTCCAGCACCATGTCGCTGGCCTCCTTGGTGACGTCTGTGCCCTTGATGCCCATGGCTACGCCGATGTCCGCCGCCTTGAGCGCGGGGGCGTCGTTGACGCCGTCCCCCGTCATGGCGACTATGTGGCCCAGCCGCTTCAGGCTCTGGGCGATCCTCATCTTGTGCTCAGGGCTAACCCGGGCGCAGACCCTGACGTTCTCGATCATGTCGTCGAGCATCTCGTCGCTCATGGACTCAATCTCTACACCCTCCAGCACGGAGCCCTCCGTCTGCTCGTCGAGTATCCCGATCTCCTTGGCGATGGCGAGGGCGGTGATCCTGTGGTCGCCGGTGACCATGACGGAGCGTATGCCGGCCTCTTGGGCCGTCCTGATGGCCAGCGGCACCTCCTCGCGTGCCGGGTCGATCATGCCCTGCATACCTACAAACACGAGGTCGGATTCCACCTCGTCGACGTCAAGGTCGGTGAGGTCGTAGTCGTCGGGCAGCCGCTTGTATGACATCGCGAGCACGCGGAGGGCCTCCGCGGCCATGGTGTCCATCTGTTCACGGTTCTTCTTGAGGTCTTCCTCGGTGACCGTCCTCACGGAGTCGCCTACCAAGAGGCCGTTGCTGCGCTCCATGATCATCTCGGGGGCGCCCTTCACGTAGGCGACAAGCTCACCCTCGGGGGTCCTGTGGATGGTGGTCATGCGTTTACGGGCCGAGTCGAAGGGCAACTCGGCGACGCGGGAGTAGCTCTCGTTGAGCTGGGAGACGTCCATCCCCGCCTTCATGGCGGCCACGAGCAGGGCGCCCTCGGTGGGGTCGCCGAAGCAGACCCAAGCACCGTTGTTCTGCTGCACATGGGCGTCGTTGTTGAGGGCCCCGATCCTCAGCAGCAGCTCAAGGTTTTCGTCTGACGTGGGGTCGATGGTCGAGTCGTTCTCCGTGAACTCGCCTTCCGGCGCGTAGCCCGCGCCGCTTATGCTCACCTGGCGGCTGTTGGTGGCGACCTTTGTGACGGTCATCTCGTTCTTGGTGAGGGTGCCCGTCTTGTCGCTGCAGATCACCGTGGTGCTGCCCAGAGTCTCGACGCTGGCCAGCTTCCTCACGATGGCCTTCTGCCGGGCCATCCTTGCGGTTCCCAGGGCCAGCGTGATGGTGAGCACCGCGGGCAGACCCTCGGGGATCGCCGAGACAGCCAAGCTGATGCTGGTCATGAACACCTGTTCGAGGGTCCTGTCGTGGACGAACCAGAGCACGAAGAAAACGAAGACCGTGAGTACGACGCTGATGGTGGCCAGCTGCCTGCCTATCTTCTCCATCTTCTGGCGGAGGGGCGGGGGCTCGACGTCGATGGCCTGGACCATGCCCGCGATCCTGCCGAACTGGCTGCTCATCCCGGTCTCGGTGATGACGGCGACGGCTCGGCCGTTGGTGACGACGGTGCCCATGAACACCATGCACTTCTGGTCTCCGACGCCGGCGTCGGCGGCGACGGGGTCCAGCCTCTTTGAGACTGGCCTGGACTCGCCAGTCAGCGCCGCCTCGTCCACCTCTAGGTTGGCCGCTTCGATGAGCCTGCCGTCCGCGGGGACCCTGCTCCCCGCCTCAAGTAGCACGATGTCGCCTGGAACCAGGTCTATGGAGTCTATGGACTCTTCCCTGCCTTCCCTGAGGACCAAGACCTTGGGGCTGACCATGGCCTTGAGGGCCTCGACCGCCTTCTCTGCCCGGTACTCCTGCACGAAGCCGAGGACGGCGTTCATGACGACGATGAAGAGTATCACGATGGCGTCGGTCATGGGTTCGCCCTCCTGCATGGCGAGGTGGGCCGAGACCGCCGCGGATATTATGAGTATGATGACGAGTATGCTGGTAAACTGCTCGAAGAGGATGTGGTACCATTTCGTCTTCGCCTCCTCCTTGAGCTCGTTGGCGCCGTACTCCTCAAGCCTTCTGCCGGCTTCCTCGTCCGTGATGCCTTCACGGCTCGTCTCAAGTGCCTCAAGAACTTCGTCTACTTCGTTAGCGTGCCAGTCAATGTTCTCCAAGCATCACACCATGCCGCATATTTATCGGGGTTCTCTTTCTCCAATGGGAAGATATTATGACTTAAAACTTCTCCGCTGAATTCAGTCAACGAGGATGAGGCAGCCCCATCAGACAAGGTTCTCAGCCCATGAGCTCAAGGTATCTCCTCTGCCTGAGGACTAATACTTTTACGCCTGCTTCCCTCAGCCTCTTCCTGAGCTCGGAGTCCGTCGTGCCCACTATGAATCTTTTTTCACTGGCTGTTCGCAGTATGGACTCGTCCACCGTCTCTCCGTCCTCGACCTCAACATCCAGGACGCCGCACCTCTCCGCGATCTTCTCCGCGAAGCTCAACTCCTTGGCGAATGACGGGCCGGCACCCTGTTTCAGCTGCGCTATCTCTTTCAGGACGCTTCTGGTCACGTAGTACTCCGGCGGCAGGTTGAGCACACGCTCCGCCTCCTCGAATATATCCACACCGAACCGCAAAGGGATCAAAAGGAAGTTGGTGTCGAAAAGGATCTTCGGCGGCAAGTCAGCCACTCATGGACCCCACGCCGATAAGCCTCCATCTTCCGCTGATGCGTCGGCTGATGGCCACCCGGTCCCCGGGCTTGGCGCAGACGGGAATGCTCAGCTTGGTCTCCATCTCACTCTTCTTGACGTCTGTTACCTCTCCCATGGTCTTGGCCGTGCCCACGTTGAGGAGCAACTTCTCTCCCTTCGCTATCTGAGCCACCTTCTCCCTCTCTTGGCTGCCTACGACATTCTCGAACAGCTCATACTCCAGCCGCAGCTCTTCGAGCACAGGCGGCAGGGTGCCGGGTTTCCCCACGAGGCTACCGACGAGCCCGTCGGACTTTGTTAACGAGGGGTCGAGCATGGTGCCGATGCCGGCCAGGCCGCCGGGGAGCGCCTCGTCTACGGCTGTGCCTCCCACGTGGAGGCTCGTTATCTCGGTGACCAGCTCCCTCATCTTCAGCCGGTTCTTCTGCCTCGTCGGCAGCCCCGGCTTTATGTCGATCTCGTCACCCATCTCGAATCTCCCCTGGGTGATGCTTCCCCCGAGGACCCCGCCGACCATGTCGTCTATAGGGGTTCCCGGCTTGTTCACGTCGAAGCTCCTGATGATGTGCATCATCGCTGGGAGGTCCGGGTCCCGCGTGGGGGTGGGCAGATATTTCTGCATCGCTTGGATGAGGAGGTCTATGTTGACGATCTGCTGAGCGGACACCGGTATTATGGGGGCGTCCTCCGCTATGCTGCCTTTGATGAACTTCTTGATCTCGTCATAGTTCTTCAGGGCCCTGTCCATGCTCACCAGATCGATCTTGTTCTGCACTATCACCAGGTTCTTGAGGCCCACCGCCTCTATGGCGGCCAGGTGCTCGCGGGTCTGGGGCTGGGGGCACGGCTCGTCGGCCGCGATCACCAGTATGGCGCCGTCCATCACGGCGGCGCCGCTCAGCATCGTGGCCATGAGAATCTCGTGGCCGGGGGCGTCCACGAAGCTAACGGTTCGCTGCAACTCGGCCTCCCCGCCGCAAACGGGGCAATCCTTGGTGGAGCAGTAGCATTGAGGCTCGTCGCAGTTGGGGCACTTGTATATCGAGGCGTCGGCGTAGCCCAGCTTTATGGTGATGCCTCGCTTAAGCTCCTCGCTGTGGCGGCTCGCCCAGGTGCCGGTGAGGGCTTGGACCAGCGTCGTCTTGCCGTGGTCCACGTGCCCTATAGTGCCTATATTGATCTCAGGTGGTTGTGGTAGCTTCGCGATCTTGGATCTCCCCGTTTAAGCTAGTGGATTCACTACGGAGCCTTGTCTTAAATACATATCCCCGGTCATCAGCGGCTTCTATGTTTGAACGCCGCACCGTTCCATTGATAAACAGTTAAAAACCCTGTAAAGGGATTTGAGATAATCAGGGTGAGAAAAGTGACAGAGGAAAAGGTCGCCGTTATGATCCCCCGTGAGCTACATGAGAAGATCATGGAAAAAATAGCGGGCACGAGCTTCACCAGCGTGGAGGAGTACGTCGTGCTCAAGCTGGAGAACGAGTTTCCCGACGAGGCGGAGTACACGGAGGAAGAGGAGCAGATAATTAGGGAGCGCCTCAGGCGCCTCGGCTACATAGAGTGATCATATATGCCGAGACCCCATGGAGGAAGACTGGTCGACAGGTTCACCCCGCCGTCGAGGAAAACGGAGGCCGCCGAGGAGGCGTCTGAGCTTCCGGTGATAGAGATCAGCCATGAGACTAGGCTGGACCTGGAGAACATAGCCTCCGGCCTATACAGCCCTCTAATGGGCCCCATGACGCAGAACGACTACCTGACCGTGTTGGCTAAGGGGAGGCTCTCCGACGACCTGCCGTGGACCGTACCCATCCTACTGGACGTCCCAGACGAGGTCGCCGAAGGCTTCAGAGAAGGGGACGCTGTAGCCCTCGGGTGTGGAGGAAATCCCTTCGCGACGCTAACAGTGGAGGAAAAGTATGCATGGGACAAGAAGGTCCACAGCGAGCGAGTCTATAAGACCACGGATCCGTCTCACCCCGGCGTAGAGAAGACATACGGCAGATGTGACACGCTCGTGGGCGGCCCCATAGAGGTGTTCGACGAGTATCCCGGCACGTTTCCACGGTACCGGCTCAAGCCCCGGGAGACCCGGTTCCTGTTCAAGGAGAAGGGGTGGCGGACCGTGGCAGGCTTCCAGACTAGGAACGCACCCCACCTAGGCCACGAGTACGTGCAGAAGACCGCCCTTGCCTTCGTGGACGGCTTGTTCATAAACCCGTTGATAGGCAAGAAGAAGGCGGGAGACTTCACCGACGAGGTGATCATCGAGAGCTACGAGGCCCTTTTTAGGAACTACTTCCTCAGCAACAGCGCCACCCTCGTCACGCTGGAGATGGAGATGAGATACGCTGGCCCTAAGGAGGCGATACACCACGCCATCGTCCGCAAGAACTACGGGTGCAGCCACTTCATCGTGGGCAGGGACCACGCCGGCGTCGGCGACTACTATGGCCCCTTTGAAGCCCAGGAGATATTCGAGGAATACCCCGACCTGGGGATTATTCCCATCTTTTTCAGGAACTTCTTTTACTGCAGGAAGTGCGGGGGCCCCCAGAACGACAAGATATGCCCCCACGGCGAGGAGGATCACGTGAACTACAAGGGCAGGGTCATGAGGGACATGCTGATGAAGGGCTTGAGGCCGGACGAGACCCAGATGAGGCCCGAGGTCGTTGACGCCATACTGAGGCACAGCAAACCCTTCGTAGAGTAGCCTCACATCTTTTTCAACGGCGGCCACCATCTTTCCCAGGATCATAATGGCAGGTAAGATCAAGGCTGCGCACATCCTCGTGAAGCTCAGCCAGGCGTTGAAGATACTGGAGGAGCTCGAGAAGGGAGCAGACTTCGGGAAGCTCGCGAGACAGTACAGCACATGCCCCTCGGGCAAGAGGGGCGGGAACCTGGGCTCCTTCGGCAGGGGCCAG
>CAZBUI010000147.1:0-5573 GCA_964495055.1 uncultured Candidatus Bathyarchaeia archaeon
CATGTTTATATGCCACGAACACATCCATATCGAAAACGATATCGATAGTGATACTATTTGAGGAAGCAATGTAGACTCCACAGACACATCGGAATACCTAGAGGGTTCCTGCCCCACCTGGCCCTGCAGCTGCTAAACCGTGAACCCATGTCCGGCAGTGAGATAATGGAACAGTTCATGGAGTTCACGGACTACAAACCCAGCCCCGGCAGCGTGTACCCCCTCCTCGCCAGACTGGAGGAGGAGGGACTGGTGGAGCAGGTGCCCGACGAGGACCCAGCCCTTAAGAGGTACCGCCTGACGGAGGCGGGTAGAGTCGAGATCAGCGAGATGTTGGCGCACAACGATTTCATCAAGAGCCGGCACAGAACCATACGAAAGATATACTGGAGGCTCCACAGGGGCGTCCCCGAGGACCTCTACAAGAGCTTCTCAGCGTTGCTCGACGCCTTCGAGAAGTCATGCGGCTACGCGTTGACCAGCCCGGGTAAAAAGGATGAACTCATCCACTTGCTCGACGAGACCACCAGCGCCATGGAGAAAATGGGGGATCTGGTTGAGTGAGCTAAAGCGTTCCTTCGGCTACCTCCGGCCCTACACCAAGGAGGCGGCCGGGGCGATCATACTGCTCGGGCTGGTGGTGGCCGCCAACCTAGCCATACCCCGCCTGGTGCAGGTGATAGTGGACGACGGCATAGTGAACCGGGACATGGACGTCATCCTCAGGACCAGCCTCCTGATGATAGGCGCGAGTCTGCTGAGCGCGTTGTTCATGATAGGCAACACCATCCTGGCGATAAAGGCGTCCAGGGGCTTCGAGGCCGACCTCAGGGACGCCATATTCACCAAGATACAGACATTCAGCTTCGGGAACCTGAACGAGTTCACCACGGGGCAGCTGCTCACGCGTCTAACCAGCGACCTCAACCAAGTCCGCCTCATAATCACCATGAGCCTACGCATGTTCACCCGGATGCCCCTCACCTTCGTAGGCAGCATAGCCCTCATGTGGGCGACGAACCGGCGGCTCTCCCTGATAATGGCGGTGCTCCTGCCCGTCACCCTGGTGCTGGTGACCGTCTTCATCAGGATAGCCCAGCCCCTGTTCGCCAAGGTCCAGCAGAGGGTGGACTACCTCAACCAGGTCCTCCAGGAGAACCTAACCGGCATCAGGGTCGTCAAGGCCTTCGTCAGGAGGGTGCACGAGAACACCCGGTTCGAAACGGCAAACGACGAGCTGTACGGGGCGTCCCTGAAGATCACGAGGACGCTGGCCCTGTTCATGCCCTTCATAATGGTGCTGCTGAACATGGGCACGGTGGCCGTCCTCTACTATGGGGGCGTCCAGGTCTTCCAGGGGGAGAGCAGCGTGGGCCAGATAATGGCTTTCATCAACTACCTGTCCAGCGCCATGTTCAGCGTCATCATGCTGGGGGCTATGGCGGGGCAGATATCCGCCGCGGAGGCCTCTGCCAAGAGGATCAACCAAGTCCTGGACGAGGTGCCCCGGATAAGAGAGAGGTCGGACGCGGTGAGGCTGGACGACGTCGAGGGGCGCGTGGTCTTCGAGGACGTCGAGTTCTCGTACGGGATGGACGGCGGCATGCCGGTATTGTCTGGCGTAAGCTTCACGGCGGAGCCGGGCGAGACGGTGGCGATCCTGGGGGCGACGGGCTCGGGGAAGAGCACCTTGGTCCACCTCATACCCCGGTTCCACGACGTGACCGGCGGCAGGGTGACCATCGACGGGGTGGACGTGAGGGACCTGGCCCTGGAGAGCCTCAGGAAGTCGGTGGGCATCAGCCTCCAGGAGACAGTCCTCTTCAGCGGCACCATAAGGGACAACATAAAGTATGGGCGCCCCGACGCGTCGGACGAGGAGATGGTGGAGGCGGCTAAGGCCGCCCAAGCGCATGAGTTCATCACGGGGTTCCCGGATGGCTACGACACCATGGTGGGCCAGAGGGGGGTCAACCTAAGCGGCGGCCAGAAGCAGAGGATAGCAATAGCCAGGACCATCTTGGTTAGGCCGAGGATACTGATACTCGACGACAGCACCAGCTCCGTGGACGTGGAGACCGAGATACTGATCGAGGAGGCCCTGGAGCGGCTCATGAAGGACAGCACAAACTTTGTCATCGCCCAGAGGATAAGCACGGTGCTGAACGCCGACAAGATACTGGTCTTGGAGACAGGGCGAGTAGCCGCCATGGGCGATCACGTGGCCCTCATGGAGACCAGCCCCATATATCGTGAGATATACGACAGCCAGCTCGGGGGAGGCTTAATGCAATGAGCGACGATAAACAGGATAAAACAAGGGATCAGCCGAGGCTGATGCGCCACGGCCCCGGCAGGATGGGGGCCGTAGAGAGGGCCAGGAACCCCCGGGGGGCGCTGAGGCGTCTCACCGGCTACCTGGGCAAGTACAGGCGGCACATAGCCTTGGCCGTGGCGTTCACCGCCGTAAGCACGCTGTTGAACCTGTCAGCCCCCTACCTCATAGGGGTGGCAATAGACGAGTACATCATCCCCGGCGACTGGATGGGATTGGCCCGGATGACCGCGATCCTCGTGGGCGTCTACGTTTTCGGGGCCCTCATGGACATGGTTGTGGGGTGGGTCATGGCCGAGGTGAGCCAGAGGAGCCTGAAAAATTTGAGGAAGGACCTGTTCGAGCACCTCCAAGCCCTCAGCCTCGGCTATTTCGACAGGACCTCCTCGGGGGACCTGATGAGCCGCCTCACCAACGACATCGACGCCATAGGGGCGGTGCTGAGCCAGAACGTCACGGAGATCACCCGAAGCGCCCTGATAATAACGGGCATAGTGGTCGCCATGTTCCTGCTGAACGTGTGGCTGGCCCTGGCAAGCCTCATCGTCTTCCCGGTGATGGTGGGGTTCACCGCCCAGGTGGGCAAGAGGGCGAGGTCCCGTTTCAGGGAGCTTCAGCAGAGCATGGGGCGGCTGAACGGGGTCATGCAGGAGACCATCACGGGGCAGAGGACGGTGATATCCTTCTGGCAGCAGGACGCGGTCATCGAAAAGTTCAGGAAGAGCAACTCCGGTGTCAGGGAGGCCGGCGCCAAGGCGGAGACGTACGCGATGTTGGTGCCTCCCTTAGTGGGGATACTGAGCAACGCGAACATAGCCATAGTGGCGGGGGTGGGAGCCTGGATGGCGCTGAGGGGCCTTGCAACCATAGGCACCATAAGCATCTTCATCGCCTACAGCCGCAGGTTCGCCGATCCTCTGCGCCACTTCTCGAACCTCTACAACAGCCTCCAATCGGCCCTGGCGGGGGCGGAACGAGTGTTCGAGGTCCTAGACGTCGAGCCCGAGATCGAGGACGCGCCAGGCGCCGCGCCGGTGGACTGCTTCGAGGGGGCCGTCGAGTTCAGGGACGTCGAGTTCGGCTACGTCCCGGGCGTCGAGGTTATAAAGGGCATGAGCTTCAGGGCGGAGCCTGGGCAGATGCTGGCCATCGTTGGGCCCACGGGCGCGGGGAAGACCACCATGGTGAACATACTCTCCAGGTTCTATGATATTCAGGGCGGCAGGATATCCGTCGACGGCCGCGACATAAGGGAGTACAGGAAGGACGACCTCCGCCGCCAGCTGGGAGTGGTTCTCCAGGACGTGTTCCTGTTCAGCGGCTCGGTGACGGATAACATCAGGTATGGCCGGCTTGAGGCCACCGACGAGGAGGTGGTGGAGGCGGCGAGGCTGGCCAACGCCGACGGCTTCATCAGGCGCCTCCCCAACGGCTACGAGACCGAGCTGAGCGAGCGCGCCGCCAACCTCAGCCAGGGCCAGAGGCAGCTCCTGAGCATCGCCCGGGCGATACTGGCGGACCCCAGCATACTCATCCTGGACGAGGCCACCAGCAGCGTTGACACCAGGACGGAGGTTCAGATACAGGAGGCGTTACACCGGTTGATGGAGGGGCGGACCAGCTTCGTGATAGCCCACAGGCTGAGCACCATCAGGAACGCCGACAAGATACTGGTAATCCGGGACGGCAAAATCGTCGAGACCGGGAGCCACAAAGAGCTCCTAGAGAGAAGGGGCTTCTACTACAACCTCTACATGAGCCAGTTCAAGGGGACCATAGACGACGCCGAGTTCGAGTACATTAAGCCCGTCGAGCGGCCGGAGCCGGTGGCTGCTATGCCCGGGACAGGCGGAGGCGGGGTGGGGGGAGGATCACCGGAGATGATGCGCCGGAGAGCGCTGAAGGCAGTCGACTTTTTCAAGAAGAGGGGGGCTATCTCCTCCGATACGGCTCTGACCCTCGATGAGCTGGAGCTGCCCCCCGGCCTCTTCATGTTCGTGGAGAACAAGCTGAAGCCCCTCGGCGTGGTCGCTGAGAATGGCGGTAGGTACCACTTGGTGGAGGAGAACCTCGACAAGCTGGGGGTGTAGCCTCACCCCATCTCTGAACGATGATGCATGCAGTTATATGTTAACTATCATGTATGCTTCACGGTAGGCGGCTAGTGCAAGGATTAAGACGGAGACGATGACCGCGATCCATTGTTCCCTTTTAAACGGGAGTCTCTCCTTCTTCGGGATGGGTTTGGACGCTTGCCGAAGGCTGTCGCTTCTGTTAACGGAGATCGAATCGGTGGTCACGGCAAAGAGCGTAGCCGCCATCATCTCCCACAGCCCACTGCGCTGGAACGCGGAGAGGGACACCGCCATCCTCGTCTCCATGGGTATGCTGAACGAGTTTGTCCCCAGGGTTACGGCGTACATGACCATCCAAGCCAACGGCACCAGGTATCCGTAGGAGAAATAATCCACGCGTAGGACGTAGTTGCAGGCGAGTATGAGGGTCCAGCCGATCAGGTTCAGGCTGAATATCTGTGTGAACTCCTGTGTGGCGGTGTCCGCCGTGCTCTCCCCGGCTAATCTGCCTAGTATACCTACGCCTCTTAGTATGCCCTCGGGTAGAAGATGGTATGATAGGGTCCAGCACGTAAAGAACAGCGCTAGTCCGAGGGCGTACAGGCCTATGAAGCGTACGACTACTCTATCGTGCCCCAGAATACGTCTCATGTTAGGCGCGGGTATAAGGGGATAGGCCTTTATAGACTTTAACGTTGGCGGGTGAAAACAGCGTTCGGTCTAAAGGTGATGGCTAACTCGGATCGCCATAAAAAAATAAATACGTGCAATTAGTCTCTGAACCTCGTGTCCAGGGGAACCAGGCTTGTGGCGTTCGTCGCGGCCTTCATCGTCGTGTCCATGGTCCACGAGGGTTTCCACGCCGTGACCAGCGCCTTGTACGGCGAGTGCAGCCACTTCGTCGTCCACCCCTACGGGTTCGAGGTAGTGTACAGGACTCCTGTTGAGCTGCGGGAGGGTTTCAGGTGGTTCATCATATCGGGGGCGGGTAACGTGGCTACGCCGTTGCTGGGATACCTGCTGCTTCGCTCCATCGATGCTTTGAGGAGGCTCCCCCCGGCATTGGGCGCCTGCGCCTACTGGCTGACCTTGATGCTTCTCGTGGCGGACCCCCTCACCCTTTCTTTGGGGCCGTTTCTCTACGGCGGGGACGCCTACGGCGT
>CAZBUI010000148.1:0-5500 GCA_964495055.1 uncultured Candidatus Bathyarchaeia archaeon
GCCGTGGGTGAGCCCGAAGTGGGTGATGGACTCTGCCACCCGCTCTGCTCCGCCATGCCTCAGCCCCGCCACCACGACGGCGGAGACCACCTTGTCCCTCAGCCTGTGGCCGTCCATCTTGAGGCTCCTGCTCCTGTCCATCACGTTCTTCAGGAGGTCGGGGACGGCGCCGAAGTAGCTGGGGGAGGCGAAGACCACGCCGTCCGCCGAGAGCAGCGCCTCCTTGACTCTGCCCATGTCGTCCTCGTCGTCGAGGGGGCACCGCTTCTCCCTGACGCAGGTGTTGCACCCTATGCAGGGCTTTATGTTCAGCTCGGCGAGGTTCACCAGCTCTGTCTCGGCCCCCGCCTCCTCCGCCGCCGCTAGGGCGTACCTGAGCAGCGTCTCCGTGTTCCGGGTCTTCCTGGGCGAGCCCTGCACTCCGACTATCCTAACCATGTTTAATCACCTAGATTATCTCTCCCAGCTTTTCAAGGAGACGGTCGATCCTGAAGATGGCGAGGCTGAAATACATGATCTCCCGACCACGGGAAGCCCCTGCCCGAGCCCACACATGAGAGCAGGGTCGCCGTGCATGGATGTGAGGCCGTGGCGTCGGGGAAGTCTTAAACGATATTAGCCTCACCGTTCCCATATTACTCAATGAGGGGATGATTGGATGGACGAAAGCGGCGAGCCGCTGACCAAGATCAGCGAACTGAACACCTTCTCGAAGCGGGTGTACACGGTCGTCAGGGTGATAAGCGTGGGCGAGCCCCGGGAGGTGACGTTCAGGCAGGACAACTCCCTGCACCGCGTCACGGACGCTCTAGTGGCCGACGACACCGGCAGCATATACCTGACCCTCTTCGACGAGGCCATAGACGAGATCCCGGAGGACTCGGTCATCAAGATCAGCAACGGCTACGTGAGGGTATACAGGGGCAGCATGCGCCTCAACATCGGGCGCTACGGCAGCTACGAGACGCTGGACGAGGCGCCCTTCGGCGAGGTGAACCTGGAGAACAACCTGTCCGCCCGCGAGGTGCAGGACAGGCCCAAGACACGGGACCAGAGGGACTGGCAGCGAAGGAGAAGGTACCGCTAAAACACTTTTTATTTTAACCAATACATGTTTCACGTGGTTCTATGAGCAGGGTAAGGGTGGGGATACCGAAGCTGCTGCACAGCGGGCACCTCGGCTTCCCCGAACCGGACACGAGCCCCAACGCGCTGGAGGAGGGCGGCCTGCTCCAGCTCCTCGAGGAGTGGGGCTGCACGGTCGAGGACAGGAAGACGGCGGCGCTCACAGAGGAAGAGGAGAAAGCCTACGGGGCCAGGTACAGGATGGCCCTCGCCAGCAGCCACCTCGCCGACATCGTCGCCGACCAGATAAGGGGCGGCCTGCTCCCCGTCGGACTCCTGAGCAACTGCAACGGCCTCATGGGGATGCTCGCCGGGCACCAGAACGCCGGCCAGGGGAAGCCCCTCCGCGTGGGGCTGGTGTGGATAGACGCCCACGGCGACTTCAACACCCCCGAGACGAGCCTCAGCGGCATGCTGGGCGGGATGCCGGTGGCGGTGAGCACCGGTCTCTGCCTCCACCACATCAGGCGGGCCTGCGGCCTGGACCCGCCGCTGCCCATGAAGCACGTCACCATGGTGGGCGTCAGGGACACCGACCCTTGGGAGCAGTACCTCATAGACACCCACGACGTAAGCCAGATAACCGTCGAGGACGTCAGGCGGCTGAGCCCGGCCATAGACATGGAGATGGATAGGCTCGGCACCCTGTCGGACCTCATCTACGTCCACGTGGATCTGGACGTCCTTGACCCTGAGGACATGCCCGGCGCCGGCCTCCCGGTGGAGGGCGGCCCCACCGCTGACGAGCTGGCTGAGGCGCTTGAGATAATGTTCGAGAACCCGAAGACGGCGGGCTTCGGCCTCGCCTCGTACCCCGCAGCCAGGGACCCCGACCGGCGCGGCCTGGAGTCGGCCTACAGGCTAGTCGAGGGCGTCGTAAAGGGAGTGAAGAACAGGGGCTAGGCTGCCGGGCTAAGGCTCGCCCAGGGGCAGTCTGACGGTTACCACGGTGCCGACGCCCCTCTCGGACTCCACCTCTATGCTCCCCCCGTGGGCCTCCACCACCTCCCTGCAGTAGGTGAGCCCCAGCCCCATGCCCGCCTTCTTCGTCGAGAAGAACGGTCTGAATACCAGGGCGAGGTCGTCCTCCGAGATGCCCTCTCCGTCGTCGGCGATCACAACGACGTACTCGCCGTCCTCCACCCTAGTCTCCAGCGTGAGCCTCCCCCCATGGGGCATCGCCTCCACGGCGTTGTTGATGAGGTTGTCGATGACCCGGGTGAGCTTGGTGTCGTCGGCCTGCAACTTGACGCCTTGCTGGAGCCTGAGCTCCACATCTATCTCGTCGGGGAGTATCCTGCGGTCCATGAGCCGCCTGATGAGGGCGTCCACCTCCAGCGGCTCCTTCACGAGGGCCCTGACGGTGGTCATGGTGCGCAGGTCGTCGAGCACCTCCAAGATGTATTTCACGTTGTCCCGGATAATGGTCAGCATCTCCGCCGAAGTGGAGGGGTCCACCTCCATCATCTGCGCCGCGTTGTTTATGCTCTGGAGGGGGCTCCTGAGGTCGTGCCTCAGCATCCTGGTGACCCTCTCGAAGCCGCTGAGCATGCTGGAGACGTTCTCCGCCGAGACGCGGCGAAGCTCGGCCTCCTGCCATAGACGTGTGAGGGACGCGCCCACGTACAGCGCCAGCATCTCTAGGAGTCTTACGTCCTGGTCGGTGAACGCGTCCACCGTCGGACGCTCCATGTTCAGGACGGCCAGGACCTCTCCGTCGCTGCGCACAGGGACCGCCAATTCGCTCCGTGAGCCCACATAGGCGTCTATGTAGTCGGGGTCGTCTCGCACGTCGGGGACGTACATGGTCCTCACCTCCCTAGCGGCCCTCACCGTAACCCCCCTCCCGTCGAGGGGCAGAGGCTCCACTGGGGGCTCGAGGCCCCGGGCCTCCACGTTGACGAGGCACCCGTCCTCGACGACCTGGAAGGAGATGAGGCCCTCGCCGAGGACCTGCTCCATGATCTCCAGCGTCGCCTCCGCAACCTCCTCCACGCTGTCCACCGAGTTCAGCCTGACGGCGTGGCTGTGAAGCGCCGCGAGGTTCTTCTTGTAGACCTCTCGCACCGAGTTATCCCGGCTCACTAGATCACCCTATATCCGGCCTGTTCAGCCGTTTCCTGCAGCAATAATGGTCGGACAGGCAGTAATAAAGCCAGTCGTTCCACGTCGATGGGGGAGCCCGCTATATGACGAACTCCTCGTGCTCCACATGGCGGTTCCTGACCCCTAGGTCGGCGACCCGGAACTTTCTTCCGCCGAAAAGCTCGGCCTCCGGCTCGCCGGCCGCCAGCGCGTCCACCAGCCTGCCGAGGCTGTCGGCCTTCATGATGCCGCTGCCGCTGGCGGCTCCTACGTAGCAGAGGCCCGGAGCCCCGTAGAGGACGGGGGTCTCGTCGAGGCTGTTGACGGCGTACTGGCCGGCCCACATGTTCATGGGGCGGACGTCCTCGAAGCACGGGAAGTACTTCACCATAACGTGGTAGATGTTGTTTGTGTAGTAGTCCTCCTCGGGCTGCGGGTCCTCCTCCAGCCCGAAGCCTCGGCCCAGGTCGTCGGCGCACGCCAGCCATATGCTGCCCTCGCTGAGCTCGGGCCTAAACAGTATGTTGGCCTTGGGCAGGATGGTGAGGGGTATTACGCCCATCTCGTTGAAGCCCTCCACCTTGAAGAAGGACTCCAGCTTCTGGTCCTTGAAAGCGAATATCTGCCTCTTCTTCGGCCTCTGGAAGCTGTCCAGCCCCAGGGGGTCCAGCAGCAGCTGAGCCCACGCGCCGGCGGCCACAACCGTCTTCTCGGCGAGGATCGCCCCCTTGCTGGTCTCGGCTCCGGAGACGACCGTGTCCTGCCAGACGAAGGGCTCGCCGGGGAGCCCCAACTCCTCCACCGGCCTCAGGATGAGCTTGGTGGCCTCGGTGTTGTACATGACCTCGCCGCCAAGACCGATGAACATCTCCTCGTAGGCCCTTACGAGGGCGTCGGCGTCGAGGCCGCCGCACTTCTCGCCGTATATGGCGACTGCCACGTCCTCGATGCCCAGGAGCTCGGCCTCCTCGTCGTCGCCGAACTCGGGCACCAGGCACGGCACGGTTTTCTTCACCTCGTCCAGTGAGAGCACTCTGACGCTGTCCCCCCGCTTGGTGATGGCTTCTATGGCTGGCTTGATGGCGTCGTACTGGCGTTGGCTGAAGAGCCAGAGGTAGCCCATGAACTCCAGCTTGACGTCGTGCCCAGTCTCCTCCATGTGCCTGTATGCGTCGATGCTGCTGTCGGCGAGAAGGTAGTTGGTCTCGCTTGTGAATATGTTGCGGAACCCTCCCTCGCTCTTGGCGCTGTTGCCCTGGCCGGGGCCGCCGAACTTGTCGATGACCACGACGCGTCTGGACGGGTCCCTCTTCTTCATGTAGTAGGCCGAGCTGAGGCCGAGGACGCCCGCCCCGATGACTAGGATATCGCACTCCATGTTTGGCTTAGTGATGGCACCACTCTTTTAACATTAATCGTCGAAGGTTCCCCCATGACGGACGGCGGCTGGTGGGAGGTACTGCCCAGGAATGTGTACTCGTCCCTGGAGAAGGTGGAGACCAGCCAGCCCTGGTACGACGTGTACAGGCTCCACGACTGGCTCTACGCCATCTACGAGGGCGGCCAGTACGACGAGACCCTCATGTACCTAGTGATAGGCGGCGACCGGGCCGCGGTCATCGACGGGGGCACCGGTATAGGGCGCCTGGACCTGCTGGTCGAGGAGCTCACAGACAAGCCCTACTTCCTGCTGCTGACTCACACCCACAACGACCATATAGGCGGCTGCAAGGACTTCAGCGAGATCGTGGTGTACGACGACGCCATGAGCCGGGAGAGCGCCGCCAACGGCCTCGGCAGGGACAAGATGGGCGAGATCATCGCGGGAGACAACATCATCAGGGAGTACCCGCCGGGCTTCAACCCTGACGACTACTACGCGCCGCCCTACGGCGTGACGCGTTGGCTCAAGGACGGAGACAGGTTGGAGTTGGGCGGACGCACCCTGGAGGTGATATACACGCCGGGGCACAGCAGCGACCACATCTGCCTTCTGGACAGGAACTCTCGGTACCTCTGGACGGGGGACCTCTTCTACACGGGCGGCGTGACGACTTACCTCCCAGGCGGCGACCACGACGCATTCATTGAGAGCTGCAGGCGGCTCGTGGAGCTGATGCCCAGCTACGACACGCTGCTGCCGGCCCACAACGAGCCGCTCGTCGAGAAGGAGGCGCTGGTCGAGCTGCTCAAGGCGGCCGAAGACATCAAGGCGGGGAGGGCCACGGATTACAGCGAAGGCAGGTCGGTGGCGGTCAACTACGACATACTGGTGAGGCGGTACAAGTAC
>CAZBUI010000149.1:0-5410 GCA_964495055.1 uncultured Candidatus Bathyarchaeia archaeon
AATAGACATTGTTCAACATATTATCGGTGAATGTTATTTGAATGACAACAATCGCACGATTAAACCGGATGATCTATTCCGACTAAATTTTCTCCAAGATGCGAAAGCGTCACCAGACGGGCGATCTGTCGTCTACGTCGTCTCTAAAGTGGACCATGAGAAGGATGAGGAGCACGCAGCCATATGGCTCCATTCGATGGACAGCGGGGAATGCCGCCGCCTGACTTCGGGCGTGGCGTATGACTCAGATCCAGAGTGGTCTCACGATGGGAGGCGCGTTGCGTTCGTCTCGTCGAGGGGAGAGAAGAAGCAGATCTATGTAATACCAGTGGATGGCGGAGAGGCCAGGGCGCTGACCTCCCTTTTGCAGGGAGTCTCAGGAGGACCCAAGTGGTCTCCCGACGATGAGTACATTGCGTTTACTACTCCCCCCGAGGCTCCTGAACGTGAACCCGATGAGCCCTACAGGATTAAGCGTCACATTTACAGGTTCGATGCCTTCGGGTACCTCAGCGAAGCCCTCCAGGACATCTACATGATCCCGGTTGACGGGGGTGAGGCGAGCCAGCTGACGGAAGATGACTGCAACAACACGGCGCCGGTTTGGTCTCCGGATGGCAGAGAGATAATGTTCCTCTCTCAGTGGAGCCCAGATAGCCACCGTATCCCGGCGAGTCTCAAAGTCGTCGACATGGAGGGAGAGGCGAGGGACGTTGTCGGCCATTGGGGATCCGCGTTGTCGGGTACCTGGCTTCCAGATGGTGAGAGGATAGCCTTCATAGGTTCGCCCATAGACAGCCCTGCTGGGACCCCCAACAATCTCTGGATCATAAGCCAAAATGATGAGAGCCCTGAATGCCGGACCTCAGATCTCATCTACAACGTGGGCGGTGGGCGCCAGGGGGACATGGCGGTTATGGCGAAGAACCAGAGGATAATATTGTCCGAGGACGGGTTGAACGCCTATGTGCAGGTTCAGAAAGGTGGGACGGTTCACATATACAGGGTAGCCACGGAGGGACAGGAGTCCTTCATCCCTATAACGACTGGTAAACGCTCCTGCACACTCCTAGACCTAGTAGGCGATGAGCTCTTCTACTCCGTCAGTACGGTGATTAACCCCCCGGACCTCTACTGCCTAAACCTAAAGTCCGGAGAGGAGAGTAGGCTCACCAGCATAAACTCAAGTCTCCTGGAGCAGTTCGACCTGCCAGAAGTCGAGCGGATTACCTTCCCGAGCAGCGACGGAGTGGAGGTCGAGGGGTGGTTCATAAGGCCTCCTTTCGGGGAGGCCCCGTACCCCACGGTCCTATACATACACGGGGGGCCCCACTCGGGCTTCGGGCATACATACTCCTTCGACTTCCAGATGCTCGCGGGGGCGGGCTACGGCGTTCTCTTCATAAATCAGAGGGGCTCCACGGGCTACGGGAGCGAATTCGCCTCCAAGATCATTGGCGATTGGGGGAACCTTGATTATAAGGACCTCATGGCAGGGGTGGGCCACGTCGTCAAGAGGGGTCTGGCTGACGGGGCCCGCTTGGGGTGTTGCGGCCTCTCGGGGGGTGGGAACTTGACAGCTTGGATCGTCGGACATACAAACATCTTCAAGGCTGCCGTCCCAGAGAACCCCGTGATAAACTGGGTGAGCTTCTACGGCGTGAGCGACATAGGCCCTTGGTTCTCAGTCAGGGAGCTCGGGGGGCTGCCGCACGAGATTCCGGAGGTATACAGACGATGCTCTCCGATAACGGAGGCCCACAACTGCACGACGCCGACCCTCCTGATACAGGGTGAAGACGACTACAGGTGCCCCGCCGAGCAGTCTGAGCAATTCTATTCCGTGCTGAAGGCCAGTGGCTGCGTCGTCGAGATGTTGCGCATACCCAAGAGCTCCCACACGGGAGCGATCAGGGGGAGCATAAAGGCACGTAGAGCCCAAAACGAGGCCCTGCTGGAATGGATGAATAAATATTTGCGGTATTAGCAACCAAGTAATATGAGTAGACGTGGTATTTCTACCATTTTCCTATTCCTTGTGCTTGAACCCTTCGAAGACCTTTGATACGGGCGCCCATCCCAGGTAGCTTGGCTTCGTCCAGCCCTCTGCAGCCTCCAACTCCTCAACATTGCGCACAGTATCGACCCTCACCTTATCCCACGCGTGGATAACTCTTCCATCGCCTAGTGACAGCCCCACATGGCCCCAATTTCTGTATTCATCCTTGATGGTTCCGAAGCAGTCGTAGAAGACGAAAGTCCCCCTCGGAGGGCGTTCATCGCTGTGACGTACTTCAAATGCAGTGGATTCCTCTTTGGCCGATGGATACCCGTCAAGCCATATGTCATTGCTTTCCTCATAGGCATCCTCGACAAAGGCCAGACAGAGGGTACTGTATTCAGTTGAGCCTACCTTGTCTAAGGCCCAGTTCACGGCGTATTCTACATATTCTGTAAAATCATCAGACATAAGGCAATATCTACCAAAGATGGTTTATATTAGCTAGTCTGTTCCACCAGCATAATGAGACTAGAATTAGATTGCGTGTTAAAGTGGATTCTAGCCTATTCTTCCGAAAACATGTATTTACGTTCGAAATAAAGGGATGCGCATCCGAAGCGGGCGGAGAGGAGCATATTATTGAAGGGAGTGTTCTACTCTCTGTACAAGATTTTGCCAGGTTTGTCTCCCGTGTGCCCCTTTTTATTGACGACCATTCTCCCGTTGACGAAGACGTATTCGATGCCCTTCGGATATCTTCGAGGGTTCAGTTGATCCCCCTGGTCGGCTATAATCGAGGGGTCCATTATTGTGATGTCTGCGAAGGCTCCGCTCTTCAGCAGGCCCCTGTCCCTCAGTTTGAACTTCCGTGCAGGCAATGAGGTGACCTTTCGGACTGCCTCCTCAAGCGTCAGCATTTTGGTCTCCCTCACCATCCTCCTGAAGTAGCGTGGGAATCCGCCGTATCCATTCTCGTTGGGAAGCATCCAGGGTGGGCTCCTCAGTTCGTACTTGTCGTCCGTCGCGAAGGTGTCTACGCCTATCATCCCCTCCGGATGGGCGAGAAGCATGAGCTTGGTTGATTCGTCCTTCACCCTCCTGACGGTCTTCGTGTAGGGATCCTGGGCGATGATCTCCAGTAGCGCGTCAACGTCGTCGATCTCCAAGGCCTCCGATATCTCCTTTATGTTCTTTCCAACGAACTCCTTGTTGGAGCAACTCACGACGTACCTCTGAGAGGACCAATCTTTGAAGAGATTCGGATTAAGCATATTCCACTTCCCGGCCATGATCGTCTCCTTGATTTCCGACCTGAACTCCTTCATCCTCAAGTTCTCGGCCAACCTCTCCCTCGTGCCAGAGACCCTCATCCAGGGGGCCAGAAGCCAGACGAGCCAGGGCGATGTGAAGATCCCGCCGGTTTCGTGGTTGGGTATGACATCGTAGTTGACATCGATGCCCTCGGCCCTCGCGTCCTCTATGACCTTTAAAGTAGCCCTCACTGAGGCCTCCCTCATGATCTCGCTCTCGCCGGGGCCAGTCGGGTAGAGGGGGCTGATGTGGGAGATCTGCACAGATATCTTGGCGCGCTTTCCCACCTTGATCGCCTCGAGCACGCCGTCCAGTCTGGAAGGCGGGCTCTCGGCAGGCTTCCTGACCCTAGGGGGGCCCATGAAGAGGCAGTGGCTGGAGTAGACTCCCCCGTATCTCGCTGCGACCTCTGCACAGGAAACGAGTTCCTCGATCTCCGCGTAGAAGCCGGGCTCGTAGTCCCTCCCAACACTGATGCCCCTGCAGCCCTCCTCCATTGCCACCTCGACGTGCTCCGTCATCTCCCGCACCTCCTCCTTGGTAGCTTTCCTCTTGAAGTCGAGGCCCATCACCATGGAGCGGATGTCGCCGTGGCCCACCTGAGGAACGTAGTTGGGGCTCAGCTCCCTCTCCTCGACGCGCTTAAAGAACTCCCCCATGGTGTTCCAATCGATACCCCAGCCATAGATCTCCTCATGCCTCGCGTTGACGGCGTCCCGGGGAAGAAGCCAGTCCCGATAGTACATGTAGGAAGAGAGGTCGTCATATATGTCCCAGAGGAACCAGGGCTCCCCAACGTACTCGTTGTTGTACGGGCCCGGCGTGTCACCGCAGAGCCCTCCGATAAAGGTTGTGATCCCCTGGCGGAGGAAGCTCTCGGCCTTCGGATAGTACAGGATGGATAGATCTGCATGGTTGTGAACATCGATTATGCCGGGGATCGCTGTGAGGCCCCTGGCGTCAATTACCTCACGGGCGTCGAGCCTGCCACCTTCACCTTCAACGATCGTTGCGATCCTATCGCCCCTGATCCCTATAGAACCGAGATACGATGGAGCCCCAGAACCATCGACGATTGAGGCATTCTTTATAAGAAAATCAAACTCTTCTGACATGAACGTAGAACAATTCCTGAACTATAAAATTGTTACGTGGTATCATGTAAATTGTTACGAGGTATTATGTGAAACTACTAGACCTGCAGTTGTTGGATCATAGCCTTAATTATTATAAACTATAAAATAAAGATTAACCTGAAAAATCTGCTAAATAAGATGGAGACTAAAACGTTATAGGCAAACACATCACAACAAGTTAAACATGGAAACCCTGAAAAAATATGACGTTGAGCCCCTGACCCCGTGGAGGTCGATAACTGAGCTCGCCGTCTCTCCCAACAGCAGAGTCATTCTATTCACGCGCGTAACGGTGAACGACGAGGAAGACGCTTACGACAGCCACCTATGGGCCACGTCAGTCAAGACGGGTGAATCCCGCCAGTTCACGCACGGGCTCGGCAGGGACTTCAGCCCGCTTTGGTCTCCTGACGGAGGCGATATCTACTTCCTCTCCACCCGCAGCACGGGAGAGCAGGAAGAGCCCAAGGCGAGACTTTGGAAGATACCATTTAAGGGCGGAGAAGCGACGCTGTTCATAGAGGCGAAGCGCTCCATCGAGAGTCCCCAGCTCTCCCCGGACGGAAAAAGAGTGCTCTTCCTCTCCAGCGTTGAGGAGGAGAGCGAGGCTAGGGGGGACGCCGAGGAGACCGACGTCATATGGGTGAAGAAGCTCATCTACAAGCAGAATGGTGTACTGAAGCTCAATGAGGGCACGAGGAAACAGCTGTTCGTCGCGTCGCTTGCGAATCGACAGAGCAAACAGCTGACGGCGGGGCCGTTCGACATCATCTCAGCGTCGTGGTCTCCGAACGGAGGAAGCATTGCATTCGTGACGAACATGGAGGACTACGATGGATCCTTGACAAGAGACGTCTACGTTGTCAACGCGGACGGTGGAACCCCGAGGAAGGTAACCGACGGCAAGGTAATGACGAGATCTGTCTCGTGGTCTCCTGACGGAGAGCTCATCGCCTACACA
>CAZBUI010000150.1:0-5324 GCA_964495055.1 uncultured Candidatus Bathyarchaeia archaeon
GGGGAGGGAAACGTGGGCAGCAACCTCATCGTGGGGCTAGGCGAGACCGAGTGCGAGGCAGCGACGCTCATACAGAGGCTCCACGACATGAAGGTCAAGACCGTGCTGTTCGCGTTCACGCCTCTCCCCGGCACGAAGCTGGAAAACCTTCCCCCACCCCGGATGGGTAAGTACAGGCGGATTCAGGCCGCCAGGCACCTCATAGTGAACGGGCACGCCACCCTGAACGAACTGAGCTTCGACGAGGAGGGCAAGTTGACCGGCTACGGGGTGGATCTTGAACCCGTTCTCGGCGACGGCGTGGCTTTCATGACCACCGGGTGCCCAGGCTGCAACCGACCCTTCTATAACGAACGCCCCTCAGGCCCCTTCTACAACTATCCCCGTCCCCTAACCGAGGAAGAAGTCGGAACGATACTTGAAGACCTTAATGGACCCAGTTGACGGGGTTCACTTGTTGGGACGCCTATCAAGGATACCGTTATCATGCACTTGTTGCGGCTCTGAGGCTCTTTAAAGACGATGACCGGGCTGAACTGGTGATCCATGAAAGGCAACCATTTTTTAGTGAGGAACATGTTTCTGGTTTGGGAGAGAAGATGAGTCAAAGAGGCCGAGGAAGAGGCAGAGGGGGAGGAAGACAGGCTATCGGTGGACCAAGCCAGTGTGTTTGCCCGAAATGCGGTAAGAAGGTTCCTCACGTCAGAGGGGTACCGTGTCTTCAAACCAAGTGTCCCGACTGCGGGACTAACATGCTTCCCTCCAGCTAGAACCCGAAAACCGGTGAGGGTCCAGATAGCTCATCCGGTTCCCACAGAGCGCATAAATCTTCTTTAAGGCTGCCTCTGTGGAAAATGAAATAACCCCACACACCCAACTGTACAAAGGTAACAGCGATGAAAGAGACTTGGCGCCTCATCGACATGAGGATAGAGGACGCGCCCACACAGATGGCGATAGACGAGGCCATAGCCATGGCGCGGCTCAAAGAAAACGCACCCAACACCGTGAGGCTCTACAGGTGGAACCCCTCAGCCGTAAGCATAGGATACTTCCAGAGCATAGAAAAGGAAGTCAACCTCCCCGCCTGCAAGAAATACGGCGTCGACGTCATTCGCCGCATAACAGGCGGAGGCGCAGTCTACCACGACTACGACGGCGAGATAACCTACAGTCTCGTCGCCCCCGAGGCGGATCCCAAGATGCCCGCCGACATACTGGAGTCCTACGAGCTCATATGCGGCGCCATAGCCAACGGCCTCGCCACACTCGGCGTAGAAGCGGAGTTCAAGCCAGTCAACGACATAGTCGCCGGAGGTAAGAAGATCTCGGGGAACGCCCAGACCCGTCGCCACGGCGTCGTGCTTCAGCACGGCACCGTCCTTGTGGACAGCGACATCAAACGCATGTTCCAGGTTCTGCGGGTGAGCGACGCCAAGATAAGCGACAAGCTCATACAGGCCGTGGAGGACAGGGTCACCAACCTAAGACGATACCTTGGCCGCCGGGTGGGCTTCGACGAGGCGAGGAAAGCCCTCATCAAGGGCTTCGAGGACACTTTCGACGTAGCCCTCCAGCCGGGGGAGCTAACAGACGCCGAGAACCGGCTAGTGAAGCGGCTCCACGAGAAGTACAGCAGCAGGGAGTGGGTGTTCCAGAGATGAAGCGGGCCGAGTACAAGATACCGGGAGGCAAGCTCCTGTCCGCCGAGCTAGCCGTCGAGGGAGGCCGCATGGTCGGCGTCAAGATCACGGGCGACTTCTTCATGCACCCCGAGACATCCATAATCGAGCTGGAGAAGGCCCTGGATGGCGCACCCGCGGCAGCCCTTGAGGACACGGTTAAGAGGTTCTTCCGGGAAAACGATGTCACCCTCTTCGGGGTCCAGGCCGGGGACTTCGTGAAAGTAGTCAAGATGGCTCTCGAGTCATAGGGCGGCTAGCCGGTCTTCAAGCGCCTTGGGCGTGGCGCAGCAACCGTCAAGCTGTTTCACCTCGTACCCGTTCTCGGCGGCCCGGCTCACGGTGGACCTGGAAGCCGAGGCGACGCGTTCAACCCCCGCCTCTATGGCCCGCCACTCCAGCTCCGTCTTGTAGCCCCTGCTCCTCATGCAGCCGAGGGAGACCTCGGTGCCCGGGCTCAGCCTCTTAGCCTCCCCCATCAAACCAACGATCTCGTCGATGGACGGCGGCGCAACGCCCGACATCGGCGTATCCGCCGTGGGTATCAGGCCGATGAAGACTACGACCTCGGGCTCGACGACGAGAGACTGCTCCAAAGCCCTGCGCTCGCCCCTCAGCTCGCCGTAGTGCAGTCCCACGCATATGTGGGGGGCAACCGACGCGGCTCCCGCGTCCCTCAGGTTGGTCAAGGTGGCGCCGTACTCCTCCACCGTCGTCTTCAAGCCGTAGACTTCTCTGAGGGTTTCGTCGCTGCCCACCATGTCCACGGAGACGATGTCTGCGCCCGTGGAGGCCACCTCCTCGGCCTCCCGCATGTCCAGCATCCCCGTGTGGAGGTTCAATATTAGGCCCGTGTTCTCCTTCACCCACGCCAGCGTCGGGAGGAACCTTTTCAAAGGCACCCGTCCCTCTGCCGTGGAGCCGCCGCTGACCAGCAGGCCCGCGCCGCCGCGGCTCTCGTGCTCGACGCAGAAGCTTTTCAGCTTCTCTGGGCTGCTGACGTCGGCCATGTGTCCGAGGTAGTGGGCCTTGCAGTGGGCGCACATGAGCTCGCAGCGAGAACCTGTGACAGAGACGCTGGGGAACCTGGGCAACGGGTAGTAGAATCTTACGGTGCGCGACACGGCGAGTCCTCGACACTATGCATCTGGATGGACGCGATAAATAGGTTGTTTAAAAAAGGAGCTAGGCTACTTGGCGGCTTCAGCTAGCTTCCTCCCCAGCTCCTTGCACTGTTTGAGCACCGATTCGCTGGGGGCTCCGCTGGAGGCGACGGGTTCGCCCACGACGGTGCCCACGCGCTTCAGCAGGTTCATGAAGGGCTCCCGCACTCTCCCGCCGCCGCCGTGGCTGTAGAAGAGGGCGAGGGGCTTACCCGTCATACCCTCCTCGTGTCTGTGGATGTACCAGTCGTCCATGAACGTCTTGATGCCCCCGGCGACGTAGCTGAAGTAGTCCGGGGTGCCGACGGCAGCGACGCCGTAGTGGGGGAACGTGGTGATGTCCATCCTGTCCTCGTTGGTGTTGAACATCACGACCTGCATGCCCGCCTCTCTGAGCCCCTCCGCCACGGCCTCCGCCATCCTACCCGTGTTGCCGTGCTGCTGCGAGTGGTACAATACGAGTGCTTTCATGTTCTTTTCTCCGAGAACCCATCCTTAACCCATCCACCCTTTATTTAAAAGTTGTATTTACGCGTCAAAATTTGATGCATAATCATTCGTTTCCATTGGCTCTAGGTTAATCCTAAATCCCCCGGATGCAAAGGAATAGCCATGGCAAAGATAGGCTGCTCTTTGGAGGAGATAGACACCCCGGCGCTCCTGCTGGACCTCGACGTCATGGAGGCAAACATAGAGAAGATGGCCGAAAGGTTCAGAGCGATGCCCTCTGAGCTCAGGCCCCACGCCAAGACCCACAAGACACCCATGATAACTCAGAAACAGATACAGGCGGGAGCCATAGGCGTCACCTGCGCCAAGCTGGGGGAGGCGGAGACCATGGCCGAGGCGGGCATAAGGGACATACTCATCGCCAACCAGATCGTAGGCGAGCCCAAGGTAACTAGGCTCATGAGCCTCGCCAGACACAGTGACGTAATAGTCGCCGTCGAGGACGCCCTGAACGTGAGGCACCTGGCCGAGAGAGCCAGGGAGAAAGGCGTCAGGCTCGACGTGCTCGTGGAGGTGGACGTGGGGAACAACCGCTGCGGCGTCATGCCCGGGAAGCCGGCCCTCCTCCTCGCCGAGGAGGTTCAGAGGCATCCGAACCTGAATCTGAGGGGTCTCATGGGATACGAGGGGTTCTGCCAGTTCCTCGCCGACATGGACGAGAAGAAGCATAAGGTCACGGAGGCCATGGACAAGCTGGTGGGCTCCAAGGACACTCTGGAGGACGCCGGCATAGGAGTCGAGATAGTGAGCGCAGGCGGCACAGGCACCCACATGATCAGCGGTAGGCATCCGGGGGTGACCGAGATAGAGGCCGGCAGCTACGTCTTCATGGACGCCCGGTACAGCAAGGTCCCCGGCCTGGAGGAGTTCGGCCAAGCAATAAGCGTACTCAGCACCATCATCAGCACCAGCCGCCAGGGGAAGGTGATATGCGACGCCGGCCTCAAGACCCTCACATTCGAGTTCGGGATGCCCCCCGTGAAGGGCAGGGACGACGCCAGGTACGTCAGGGCCAACGAGGAGCACGGCCACGTCGAGGCGGACCCCGGCTTCGACCTTGGGGTCGGAGACAAGCTCGAGCTCATCCCCACCCACTGCTGCACCAACACAAACCTCTACGACTACCTGCACTGTGACAGGGACGGCGAGCTGGAGGCCGTATGGCGTATACAGGCCAGAGGAAAAAGCCAGTAGGCTCAACACGCCACTACATACACTTAGAAGAAGTGATGAAACCCGCGGTAGCGTTCAAGACATGTACGAGGGAGGGAAAGAAGAAATGGAGCATCATCTTCTTCAAGGCGGGACATGAACTAGATGAAGAAAAAAGGCCTGAAGATGAAGTACGGATTCCACAAAACAGTGAAAAAAAACTAGCTCGAGAAAAACTGGACTCATTCTCAAGATTCTATGAATAAAGTAAACAACTGGTTTTTCCTGTGCAATAGTTGAAGTGGTTTATAAAAGAAAATAGGTTAAGAATAGGCACCCCTCCACCGTCTCCGTTACGTAACCTCAGCCTTTAACCGTCAAGTATACGGTTGAGGTGAATAGATGTCCTACAACTTCCAGATGTACATGAATAATCGGGTGACTAGAGGTGCGGTTCATCACGCCCAACAACAAGAAGATGGCTGAATCAGGCGACGGCTATAAGAGCGAGTTAAGCTGCATGAACGCGATAGAGGTCATCCGAAGAGAATCCGACACGTCCAAGATCACTAAGCTGGTCCCAAAATAACCTTTTCTCGGTGCTAAGTAAAAGAGAAGGGGTTTCCTAGAAAACAGTTTGTTATATGCCTTATTTTCTAGGGAAGAGGGGTTTATAGTCAGCGGCTTTTCTGATCAATGCCTCCTGCTCTTCCTCATCCATGGAGATATAGTCCTCAGCCAGATCGATCATGGTTCTAGCGATCTCCATGTCAGATGAAAGATCGGAAGAGCGTCGTGTAGGGAAAGAGTGTAGATC
>CAZBUI010000151.1:0-5323 GCA_964495055.1 uncultured Candidatus Bathyarchaeia archaeon
TGCTGTAGGGCAGCTCGGGGGCTATGGGACAGCCCTCTATCCTGCCGCTGGTCATCACCGCGAAGCTGTCTCGGCCTGAGCCGCATCGGATGTGAGGCACGGGCTCCCCGGTCAGCAGGGTCTTCAGGACGGGTATGAAGGGCACGACGCCGGGTACAGTGCCTTCCTTCAGGGATTCACCGAAGTCGTGCACCAGCCTAGTTACGCCTTCCTCGTACCTCCTAAGCCATCCCTCGAGGTTCGGGTGGGAGTCGAGCTCAGTCCAGAAGACGTCGAGCTGCCAGTGGACGTGATCGAAGCACGGATCGTGGAGGCGTAGCAGGTGGTTCACGTCTCTGTAGATATCCCCATGGCTGGAGTGCGCCATCCTCGCCACCACGTCGCCCGTGTACCCCCTACGCTGAACCTCTCTCAGGTTCCTCATCACCGCGTCATATGTGCATCTGCCCCTGCACCTGTCCGTCACCTTCCTTGGGCCGTCCACGGAGACGAGGATGCTGTGGAGCCTGTGCAGGTGCTCGTCGTCGATCTCGGCGAGGCGGGTGCCGTTGGTCTGGAGGGTGAAGGCCTTGGCGGGGACCCTGTCCATCACCTCGTACATGAACCCCATGTCCATGAGGGGCTCGCCCCCGTAGAACCCTATCACGGGCTCAGGGTCCCTCTCCATGAAGGCCCTGAGGTCTTCGACGGGGTACGCGTGGTCGAGGGGCAGCCCCTTCTGGTGTCTGGTGCCGCCGCAGTACGTGCAGCAGAGGTTGCATCTCTCGGTCACGACCAAGTGGTACTGCATCCCAGCCCATTCGCGGGTAGAGGCTAAAAAAGTTGTTCTCCATGGGTCCTCTCGTATCCCGCGAGGGTGCTTCTCAGGAGCCTCAGCTCCGTCATCGCGGCCTCCTCGTGGGTCTCCATGTACCACTCCTCGCCGGCGTTCATATCCATGAGCGTCTCTATCAGGCGGATGCTCTTCGATAGGTGGCCCCTGATGTCGCCGCTCCTGTTTGCTACTCCATCGAAGAGACTGCTCTGTCGCTCAGACCAGTCGCCGGGCTGGTCGAGCCCCGGAACATACCGCGGCGATAGCCTCCGCAGCGTCGCTCTGTCGATGACGCTTCCCAGCGCCGCCTTTCGGCGGGTCTCCCTATACAGGCTCTCATCTAGGCCGTAGATGCACATGTCGTAGTTGTTGTGGGCGAGCTGGGTGAGGTCGCATATGGCGAAGCTGTGGAGGTCCACTCCGTGTTCCTCGCATAGGGCGCCGAGGCGGATGAGCGCGGGGATGGCTATGAACCCGTAGAGTATTATCCTGTCCGGTTTGAAGCCGTTGCCCATGAGGTCGAGGAGCGCCGCCTCGGCGGACCTACCGGTGGCGTAGGTGTCCGGGACCACTATCGTCGTCGCCTCGTCCAAGTTCTCCGGGTAGTGCCGGTAGGAGACCACCAGCCTCCTGGGGTCGTCTGAGTGGTCTCTGTACCCGTCAGCCCTGTACTCTGTCCTCACGTCTATCACGGGGGCTTCCTTCATGACGTCGGCCACCATGTACCCAGCCCCTGCCCGGAGTATGTGCAGTATGGCTGCGTCGTCGGTTAACACCCCGACGGATTTGGCTGCCTCCACGAAGCGGCTGGCCGCCTCCCTGCAGAGGGCCTTCAGGTGGTCGCCGACTATGTGGGGGTGGCATGCGACCATCCCGCCGGCGTGGCTGTCCACGATGTAGACGGCGCCCACCGGCTCACTCCCGAGGATCAGCCTGGACTCCGTGACCCTATACAGCCGGGCTTCACCGTATCCCTCGACGTGGACAGGCTCCGTGGCGTCGAGGTCCAGAGGGAAATACTTGGCTATTTCGTCTGGGTCCACCGTGCTGCAACCAGTCTTGATCTAATCTACCTGTATTTAACCGTCTGCGCCGGCATTCCCCTGCTCGGGTTTCTGGAACTGGGATAGGTACCTGTTGATTAGCTCGGGCTGTCGGAGCACCATGGTGGCGTTGAACTTTAGGAGCTCGGCGTACATACCGCCGAGCCTCTCATCTATCTTGGAGAACTCGTCTTGCCACCTGAACCCCTTCTCGGTGGCGTTGGGGCAGCTGGGCTTACAAGGGAAGAAGAACCCCAGTATGTAGGCGTGGGTGTCCACCTTCTTTTCTTCTTTGAGGAGGCTGAGTAGCTGCTGGGCTGCGCGGGTTTCCACGTTGACTCCCTTCGCCCTGTCCTTTGCGTACTGTTCTACACAGCACGCCGGGTACCCCAGAAGTCTCCCCATGCGGGTTATCCACTTGACGTCGAACTCCTCGGGGTACGCGAAACGGACGCGCGCCATCTTGGGGTCTGGCCTCCTCTGAACCCTGGCCCTGATCTTCATCCGATCATTGAGCAGCCTCTTCAGCTCCCTCCCGTCTCTTCTGTCTTTGTACAGGAATATCTCGTGGACGGTGGGCCGGACCCGAGCCTGCTCCGTTTTCAAGCCGAGCCTATCGCTCCAGCCATAGTACGCCTTGTAGGGTTCGGAGCCTTCGACCTCCGTCTCGAACTGTGCCTCCATGAGCTTCCTGGCATCCCGGATGGCCTGTATCTTGGCTCTGGGCTCCGTTATGGCCTGCAGCCGCTCCATGTGGGGCTTCAAGGCGCGGTCTATCATCTCCCCCATCTCCAGGCCGCCGGGATACTCGGCGGGGATGGTGATCTGGCTGACCGGCCTCAGCCCCATGTAGGGCAGCAGAAGGCACTCCATCTTCACCCGGTTCAGCACTTGCTCGTCCGCCAGCAGCCTGTCCAGCTTCTCCTTGTCCAAGGCGATCACCTTGACTCACCGGTCACAGCTTATAACATCTGCTGGAGAGCCTAGATAAAATTGAGAAAAGAAAAAGTGGGTTGTTACATCGGTATTAGCTTCAGGACCTGTAGGAAGAACTGTGCTCTGCCCGTCAGCATCGTGAACCTGAACAGCACGGTGTTGCCGAAGTAGGCTCCCAGGGCGACCATGATGAACAGTCGTCCTATCCGTGTGGGCGCCTGTAGCGCGCCTGAGTGTTCGTAGGTCAACAGGAAGTACAGTACGCTGCAGATTAGCCCTACAGCTATGTACAGGAAGTTGATCCACGCCATGGCGCCTCCGTCGGTCGGCCTAGTGATGGTGCTCACGATGGCGTCTTGGATGTTGGGGCCGATGGACCCTCTTATGCCGAGGCCGAATCCGGCTCCTACCAGTATCGCGATGGGGTACCTGCTCACCCACCTGTACTCGGGTATCAGCATCGTGTAGATCATGATTCCTATTACGAGGGGCACGATCATGGTGATATCGCCTCCCATTAACGGGGTTATGCATATCCTCATGACGTTGCTGAAGTTCACCACCAGGTTCACCGCCAGCATGACGGCGATGTATAGGTGCTCAGAGAACCGGTACACCGGGTTCTCCTTGTACAGCGGGTAGCTGTAGATCGTTAGCATCAGGACCCAGCCGGTCCAGAGACCGATGACTTCCATTGTAGCTGTTGGATACGCCATTTAGCTTCCCCTCCCTCTTTCAAGCAGAAGGCCAACGTTTGCCAGTATCACGGCTATCACGATGAGCAGGTGGCTCACGCTGATGCTGTCCATGGCGATTATCGCGTCGCCCGGCTCATCTATCAGCATCTCCAGCTCGGCGCCGCCTCTTGAGCCGACGCTCATGCCGAAGTAGTTGCCGGCAAGCCATCGGGGGATGCCTGTCGAGCCCAGCATCGCGATACCGATCTGCGCCATGGGCACGCCGTATGGCTCCTGCCACTGTGTCAGGAAGTATCCGCCCCAGTCTCCCGTGTCCGAGGACAGTACTCCTGAGACGTCGTGCCATGTGTTTACGTCCTGCATCATTGGTATGTTGTCGAGGGGCGTGGCGAAGTGGTCTGTGGGGTAGACGCTACGCATGTTGGAGGCCAGCTGGGCTATAGCCGACTCGCCTCCCGTGATGTAGCCGAGGAACACATAGTCCTCGCCGTATGTCGCCGCCTCGAAGTCTTCTTTAGCGGTGTCCAACAGGTGTTTGTACGTGAGCTCTACGTCTGTGTGTGGTCCCATGAGTATCAAGTGGGCGCCTTCCCTGAGCAGGGCTTTGGCACATACGGTCACTCCGGGGTGGCACTCCGACCACGCGCTTACGCCGTAGCCTAAGTTGATTATCCACACGTCGCCCGGCTCCACGGAGTCGCCTGTGATCCCCTCGTAGAGGTCTTTGGTGTTCTCAGCGATCTTTATTGGGAAACCGATGGGGTTGAGGAACGGCACCATCAACGCGATGAAGAGTATCCAGTAGAATACCCGGCGGTCGATGTTAGCTAGCGAGAAGCTCATTACTCTTCGCCTCCCGCGTAGAATCCGCGTTCCTTACCTAGCAGCGCTCTGAAGCCGTAGGCGATCATCCCGAGTGTTCCAACCAGTGCGAAGGTTCTCATCCCCGGTACCTGTCCGGTGAACCTGAACCACTCGCCGACGGTGGCGAATCCGACCCAGATGGCCTCGCCCACGGGGGCGTTGCTCAGTATGACGAAGCAGCCCGCGATGAGCATCAGGGCGGCGTCTATGTTCCTGGCCCTGAAAGCCCGGTACGCTGCTGAGAAGATGTAGAACCCTGTGATGGGGTAGAGCGTCGCGCCCAGCGGCGTGTAGACCCAGTTGAACATCCAGTTGTAGATGGCGTTGTTGGTCTGTTGGCCAGTCATGAAGTATCCGGCAAGTCCTGTAAGCAGCATTACCGCTAAGCCTGCGAGTAGAACTCCGCTGAATGCCCAGTTCTCTCGTTTCCTCTGGACGTTCATGCTGTGAGCCATGATAAGACGCACGGCGCCAAGCCCGAGGGAGATGTTGTAAATGATCACCGACCATGTCCTGATCATCTCCGCCCAATCCTGAGACTCGGGGAAGAAGAAGTACTCAAGGAACATCACGACGGTGACTATGCCTGTGATGGCGTAGACGACTTCTCGTTTAAGCATCTGTGACATTTCTCATCACCACCCCAACGCATCCGCGATTATCGTTATGCCCGCCGCGCCGAGTAGGAAGCCCACGCCTATTATGGCTGCGAGGAGAAGCTTCATTATGTCCTCTCCCTTGATGGACCCCAGCTGGTCACGGTTTCTGCTGATGGATGCACCTGCTGCGAACAGCTCCTCCGCTAGCAACATGTAGTCGCATGTCGCCACTAGGAACGGCATCTGGTGCGTGTTGTTGGTTCCACCGATCTGCATCGCACCGATGGTGTTCCCGGCCTCGCCGATTACGACAGCCTCGTAGTAGAACCCGCCGACAAGTATGTTGGATGCAGGCTTTGCTCTCTGGAA
>CAZBUI010000152.1:0-5197 GCA_964495055.1 uncultured Candidatus Bathyarchaeia archaeon
GATACGCGGTTTGGGTCCGCGTGATCCCCGGTTCGAATCCGGGCGGTCCCACCAATCGTAAAGGTTAAAATGACGCTGTTCGACTAGGTCTTGCTGCCGGGTTGGCTGAGCGGTTAGGCGGCCGCCTGCAGAGCGGCTCCACGGGGGTTCAAATCCCTCGCCCGGCTCCATCCCAGAACCCTTCTGAATTGAATAAAAACAGTTTCGATATGCAGCGTCCTATCCCTCTGATCCCAGCTTCTTCCTCAGAGCGATTAGCGAGATGAACTCGTAGACGATGTTCGCCGCCAGCAACGCCGTGACCTCAGACAGATCATACTGGGGCAAGACCTCAACCAGATCGAAGCCGACCAGGTTCAGCCCCTTCAGGCCCCTAACCACCCGCAGCGCCTCACTGCTCGTGAACCCACCCACCTCTGGGGTGCCGGTCCCCGGGGCGTACGCCGGGTCCACGAAGTCGATGTCGAAGCTCACGAAGGCCTTGGCGTCCCCGACGCGGTCACGGATCCGCCGTACAAGCTCGTCGATGCCCTGCTCCTGGGCCTCCACCGCGGTGACGAGGTCGAACCCCATGTTCCTCGCGTCGTCGAGGCTGTCCCGGGAGTAGACGGAGCCCCTCATCCCTGCCTGGATGGAGTGGTCGACCAGTATCAGATCCTCCTCAACCGCCCTCCTGAAGGGGGTCCCGTGGGTGTACCTGCGGCCGAACCTCTTGTCCCCCGTGTCCGTGTGGGAGTCGAAGTGGATGAGGGCGACGGGTCCGTGCGTCTTGACCATGGCCCTGAGCTCCGGGAGGGTCACCGAGTGATCGCCTCCCAGCATTATCGGTGTCACCCCGCCGTCAAGTATGGGGAGGAGACCCCCCTCTATCATCTTGTACGAGTCCTCGATGTAGCCGGGGTTGACGGGTAAGTCGCCGTAGTCCACGACGGAGCAGTGGTCGAAGATGCTTACGTCCAGGACCTCGTTGTGGTGGCGCAGCAGTGCCGAGACGCTACGGATCGCCTCCGGCCCAAACCTGGCGCCCACCCTGTAGGAGGCCCCCGTGTCGAAGGGGACGCCGACGACGGCGACGTCTACCCCCTCGGTCTCCGTGACGTGGGGGAGACGCATGAACGTCTTGATGCCGGCGAACCGCGGGGACTCCCTGGGATCCACAGGTCTATAATTCACCATGAGGTAACACTCACTCTCCAAAGGGTCAAAGATCTATAAGATTCTACGCGCTTTATGCTGATTATTCCATGCTTGAGTGGACTTTCCCGCCAGCATGTACATTATGACGTACACGATGAGGCGGTATATCACCGCAGACCCCGGAGGAATGCAGATAAACGAGAGGGCGTCGAATCCCCTCCTCCCCACCTCGTATGAGATCCTGAGCAGCTCGTAGTCCGTCATCCCCATGGGCTCCGCAAGAGTGCCGAGGAGGTCACCCGGAGCCGGGCCGGCGCCGCCTATGACATCGATGTCAAAGTGAACGTACACAGCCTCCGTCCCGTTGTAGGCGTTGCCGAGTTCGCCGCAGAGCCACTCGATGCCCTGTTGCCTGATGTCCCACATGGGGTAGAAGTGCGCGCCCTCATCGAGGAGTTTCTCGATGTTCTCCCGGCGTCCGCCGCTCATCCCTCTCTCACCGATCTCCACCAGGTTCCCGGGGAACATGTTCCCATGGAACTCGTACATCTTCGCCTTCCAGCTCCCCGAGCCCGCGATCCTCGGGTCCATCGTCAGCCTGTCCAAGGGCTCGTTGTCCCAGTGAGTGTCAAGGCTGATCACGCCGACGTTTCCTTCTGTCCTCTCGGCGACCGGCTTCGCTATGGCGTAGGAGCCGCAAGGAGAGTTCTGGCCTATAACGATCGGGACGGCTCCGGCGTCGAGAGCCCAATTCACCTTGGCCTCGACGGCTCGTTGTGCAGCGAGTATGTTGCTGACGGTTGGATTGTCGATGACTTCCGGGGGAATATCGGCGTCACCTAAATCAACCACCTTGAGGTGATCGAACACGTCCAAGTCGAACTCCTAGAGGTATCCTGACCAGTACTTGACCGACTGCTGTCTGACCCTCTTCGGGGACGCGATCCACTCTTCCTTGCCGACGCCGCTGTAAGGACCCCAGCTCGCCACGTAGGGGGCACCGATGATGGCGACATCGACTCCCCGGAGGTCCTCTGGACCGAGTGCGTGAGGCACTCCCATGAAGGTCGGCATGTCGGACTCGATCATCGGAACGTTTCGCCCTTTGAGCAGGGAATCTCTGATCTCACTCCAATTCGGGTAACCCATGAACATCAGCCCAGATGAACTTCACCTGAAGAGAGATAACATTCACTATCGATTTAACGCGCGCGTAGACGGGAGCATGGACAGGGGGATGTTGGAAAACGGATCTATGTTTCCTCCCATTCCTTGAATGATGGTACGGTGATCTCGTCGATGGTCCTGCCAAACACGTCGTGGGAGGGCAGCATGTCCCATACCCTCTCCTGCTCTCTCTGCAGGTTATCGGCCAGCTTCTCGTCGATTCCCGGTACTCTGCAGTCCTCGACCACGATCTTGCCGTCGATCATGACCGTGTTGACGTCGCTGTTGTTTCCGTTCATCAACAAGTTCCTTATCGGGTCCCTGACTGGTGACATGTTTACTGAGTTCAGCTTGACGATGACGATGTCTGCCTTGCAGCCCGGGGCTATCCTCCCCAGGTCGTCTCTTCCGAGAGCCTTGGCGCCACATAGGGTGACGGAGTTGAAGACGTCGCGGGAGGTGGCGATGCGGGGTTCGCCATCGATGATCTTTGAGATCGTGGCCGCTAGGGCCATCTCTCTGATGACGTCCATCGGGTAGGTATCCGTGCCGATGCCGACGTTCACTCCCTCCATCAGGTACCTGGCATACGACTCCATGGCTATCCCGTACCTGGCGAACACCAGTGGGCAGTGCGCGACCGTCGTCCCCGTCTGGGCCAATAGCTTGATGTCCCGTTTCCAGGGGTCCGCGTACCCGACCTTGCTATGGCCGCCGATCAGTATGCTGTGGCCAGCGATTAGATCCGGCCCCAACAACCCTACGTCGTGGAGAAACTCGACGGGGGTCCTGCCGTACCTGCGCATGATCTCCTGGAACTCCACCACGGATTGAGAGACATGGGTCTGAAGACCCACGCCCATCTCATCAGCCTGCTTCCTGGACTCTCTGAGCAGCGCCGGGCTGCATGCGTCCGCTGTGCTGGGGCCTAGAAGGCATTTTATCCTTCCCTCGGCGGTCCCGTCGTATTCCTTGATGAACTTGACGCACTCGTCGAGCCCCTTGAATCCCGGCTCCTCTTCCCAGTTCTCGCCGTCGAAGTTCTCGTAGAGAACCCTCTTACCGTCTGGGGTGTACCAACGCCCCGAGCTGTACGTCCTCAACAGGTATGCCCGTATCCCCATCTCATCCGGGAGCTCGACGGATTCTCTGTCACCCAGACTGTTTGGAGACCCCAGCTCGACGAGGGTGGTGCAGCCGCTCTTGAGGACCTCGACGTAATTGAGCTCGGCTGCAGCCCTGGAACTCTCCCTGGTCCGTGGGAACATCCTGTCGAACAGATCGCTGTTGTAGAGCTGCCTGCGGCTGCCGTCGCCTCTCCTGCCGGTCTCACCGTTGCCTCCACAAACGTGGGAGTGGAGGGCGATGAACCCGGGAGCGACTAGGCTCTTCCGGGCGTCGATGACACGGTCCACGGGGTCCGCGTAGGATTTTCCCACGTATTTTATCTTGTCATCTTCCACGACGACCGTTCCATCCTTGAGTATCCTGTGCTCTCTTCCATCGAAGGCGACTAGTATCCGCCATTGATCGCGGTTATCAAAGAAATTCCTCAACCAAAACCTGTAGTTTTGTCAATAAAAAATGGTCTAGTTGCACGCGGGGATCGAATACTTAAAAGATTCTACGCACGAGGCGTGATGGTTGGATTATTGGCGGCCGCCTGCAGAGCGGCTCCACGGAGGTTCAAATCCCCCGCCCGGCCCATCTGAGCCCTGCAACGTCTTATATAAATCTCTAAACGATGGACACTCGACGGTTATATGGAGAGGAACTACCTGCCGGTCACGGTGGTCGTGATCGTACTCGGCGCTGGGCTGTCGCTGATCCCCAAGACGGTGGAGCTCAGCCAGCCTTATGAGCTCGTCACGGTCTACAACCAGACGGAGACGACGAGGGCGCCCTTCGAAGGCGTGGCCCAGGAGTTCACGTTCAGGACGGGCCGCGTAGAGACGGCGGACGGCTTCAGCCCCACGCTGATACTCACCAATCCGGTTGAGGGCAAGATCAACGCCACAGTCGTCAACCTCGACCTCCCCGACAGCCAGATAGGACACGTGAACGAGTCGCTGAGCACCGTGATCTTTGAGTTTGGGGAGGCAGACTCATACGACCTCGAGATAACGGGGTTGGTAAACGCAGATGAGCCGGTGGAGGTGACCGCGGCGTTCTTCTACTACAGGCACATGCCGCCCGAGAGATACACGTACTACCCTTACAGGTACTTCGGGCTCGGCATGGCGTCTGTGGGTATAGAGGCTACAGCAATCGCTGCCTACTTTAACGAGAGGGTTGCTAAACAATAAATGAATCAGGTGCAGTGTTTAAGTAATTTAATGGAAGAATCTTGTACAGAGAAGAAATCAAGAAGGATTTACTAGTCTTTTTCCTTCTTCGGCTTCTTCTCCTTGTCGTTGCCGTTGCCGTTACCGTTACCGTTACCGTTGCCCTTGTTCTCTTTGTGGTCGTTCTTGGCCTTGTCGATGTTGCCCTTAAGCTGGTTTATCAGGTCATCATCACCGGAGGTGTCTTCACCTTGGGCGGCCTTCCGCTCCTTCTTCTCCATCATCTTCTCGATCTTCGCCTGAAGCTTGGCCGCCGTCTTGAACAGCTGCATGGACTGAGGGTCCTCAATGCCGTTGAATTCTTCGTCGAGGCCTTCGCCCGCGTCATCAAGGTCGTCTATCGCGCCTTCGATGTCGCCCGCGGCTATCCTCTCTTGGATGCGCAGGAGCTTCTGCTCGGCGTGGTACAGCGCGTTGTAAGCCTTCATGGCATCGTTGGGGTCCAAGTCGTCCTTTACATCGTTGTAGAACAGGAACATCTCTTTGACGGATTCTTTTAATCTCTCCTGGAACCTTTTAACGAGCTGCTCCTGGATCTCGGCAGTGGG
>CAZBUI010000153.1:0-5196 GCA_964495055.1 uncultured Candidatus Bathyarchaeia archaeon
AATTCTGGAGATAATACTTGTACGCCGAGCCAATCTCGTCTGCTTCCTCTATCTTCCCCTTTGCGATGAGGCCCCTGGCGGTTTCTATGTGATGGGACGCGCAACCCTTCAAATCGTGGCTGTGTTGGCAGCCTTTACATGTGCTTTTCTCCGTCATCTCATCCATCTTACAGACAATTAGATAAATTTATAAAATTTTTGATAATATTATAAAACGACGTGTGCTGTAACGGCGAACACTGCAACCCCAAACTAGACAAGATACAAGTCCTACAGACATACTTCAAGGCGCTCCACTGCCCCATCCGCTGGGACCTCATCGCCATCATAGGCCAAGAACCAAAGGGAACCAACGACATATACAAGGAGCTGTTAAAAAGGGGCGAAACCCTCGCGAAATCCAGCCTCTACTACCATCTTGGAGAACTTAGAACAGCAGGCATCATCGAGGTCTCGGACTACCGCGAGGAAGGCGGCGGAGCCCCCGAGAAGGTTTGGATGCTGAAAACCACGGAAATACACATCGATCTCCTTGAGGACCTCAAGCAGAGAAGAAAATAGCGTGTCCAGCTTCAGATGCAAGAAACCAAGCAAAATAGGGATTTTATGGTAAGGCATACTTCAGAGCGGGCAGAGCCCCGTAAAACCTTCCGCTCTTGCCAAAAGAGGAGGCAATAACACCTTCTATTCATTCACCGACCAGCCGAAAAAACGCTTATAATAAGTAACTAATTATAAGGGAAACGCAGACTCGCCACCCACAAAACACTTTTCTTTCACACACAACTAAAACAACCAGGGACTCCATGAGCTACCTTTTCTACTGCAACAACCAGACCATGGACGAGTGCCTTCAAAAGAAGCTATTCGGCAACGCCCAGAGATTCTGGGGCCAAGTAAAGAAGATCAAGCCCGGAACGCCCCTCTTCCTCTATAACCTAGACACAGGCCGCCTCCACGGCCCCTTCCAGGCCGCCTCCAAACCCCACCTATACCTAGACCCCTACGCGTTCCTGGGCTCCGGCCGAAGCTACCCCGCCCAGGTAGAGGTAGCGTGGACGAAGATCGGAGCCATCGAGAAAGCCCACACGGTCCTCCCTTTCCTATCCAGCGAACTCAGGTGCCAGCTCACCCCCACCGAGACCGTCAAGGTATACAAAGCCCTCCACGATGCCATCAGCAGACGCGTCTCCAGCTGGCTCTAGCGGAAAACATTAAAAGCCGTCCGCCGGGATAGTCTTCGATTCAGAGGGAAAGCATTGGGTATAAGAGTAGCCATAGCCGGCGTGGGCAACTGCGCGTCCGCACTCGTCCAGGGAGTCGAGTACTACAAGGACGCCGAGAGGGACGAGACCATCCCGGGCGTCATGCACGTCTACTTCGGAGACTACCACATCAGCGACCTGGAGTTCGTGGCCGCCTTCGACGTCAATAAAAACAAGATAGGCAAAGACCTGAGCGAGGCCATATGGGCGCCCCCCAACAACTGCGCCAGGTTCGCCGAGGTGCCCGAGACGGGCGTCACCGTTCAGCCCGCACCCATACTCGACGGCGTCGCCCCCCACATGTACGGGAGCTTCCACGCCGACAAGACCATCAAACCCGTGGACGTAGCCCAGACGCTGAAGGACTCCGGGGCGGAGATACTCGTCAACTACCTGCCCGTGGGCAGCGCCCGGGCCGCACGCATGTACGCCCAGGCAGCCCTAGACGCGGGATGCGCGTTCGTCAACTGCATCCCAGAGTTCATAGCCAGCACCCCGGAGTGGGCCCAGAAGTTCACCGACGCCGGGCTACCCGTCGCCGGCGACGACATCAAGAGTCAGGTCGGCGCCACCATACTCCACAGGGTCGTCGCCAAGCTCTTCCACGACAGGGGCGTCGTACTGGACAGCACCTACCAGCTCAACATAGGCGGCAACACCGACTTCGAGAACATGACCGTGGAGAACAGGCTCAAAAGCAAGCGCATAAGCAAGACCGAGGCCGTCCAGAGCATGATCCCCTACGAGGTCCCCACACGGATAGGGCCCAGCGACTACGTGCCCTTCCTAGGCGACCACAAGATATGCTACATCAGGATAAACAGCCACAGCTTCGGCAACCTGCCCATCACCTTCGACACCAAGCTCGTAGTAAACGACAGCCCCAACAGCGCAGGCGTCGCCATAGACGCAATAAGGGCCACCAAGATCGCCCTCGACCGCGGCATATCAGGGCCCCTCCTCGGGATAAGCAGCTACAGCTTCAAGCACCCGCCACGGCAGGTGCCCGACGACGACGCCCGCCGCTGGGTCGAGGACTTCATCGCAGGCAAAGTGGAGCGCTAGGGGAGCCAGAGCCTGAGCTCGGCCTCCGCCTCCTCGGGGTCACCCGAGGCGTGCACAAGGTTCTCCACGGCCCTGCCCTCGGCGGTGCTCGCCTCTATGCTGTCACACCCAAGGTCGCCCCTTATGGTGCCCTTCTCGGCGGTAGCCGGGTCGGTGTACCCTGTGACGCGGCGCACCTCCTTTACGGCGTCCTCGCCGCCGAACCGTATCGCCAGCACAGGGCCCCTGCTGAAGTACTCTCTCAGCTTCCCGAGCACCCTCATGCCGTGGGCCTCCGGGTCGGTGATGCTGGGCACCGCCGCCTGAGCCTTCTTCCCCATGCTCAGCGCCATGCCGTCGGGGTAGTGCTCCCTAAGCCGCCCCAGCCCCACCTCCTTATAGTACCTCATGTCCTTGATCTCCAGGCCGGCGTCCTCGTAGTACTTTATAATGGTCCCCACGAGGTTTCGTTCAAGCGCGTCCGGCTTAAGAATGACTAACGTCTCCTGGTACATGGGCAATGCGTACGCCGTCCCTCCTAAAGGCTTTATGGTCTGAATAAAAGGTGGGTTGTTGCTCACCTAGTCCTTGAGCTCGATCCTCGGGAACTTGGCCAGCACCCTAACGGTGTCGAGCGTGAACTCAGTCGTCTTCATATACTCTTCGTGGGCCGGGTCGTACTGGGTCTCAACTTTGGGATCTGATTTGAGCAGTAGATGCATTCTGAGGGCTCCAGGGCCTAGATGTGTCCTGAAACCGCAGACGGGGCACTTGAACTGGTTTATCATGTCTTCGTTTTCGGTGAGAGCCACATATTCTCGGAGATTCTCCGGGATGTTGAGTGTCATTTCCCCCGGATGATCTTAGGCTTATGACGATATATGCGTTATCCACACCCATCACTAAATTCACGTCAAGTATAACGTAGATAAGCTAATATTCTTGTGGGGATCAACTAAATGGAAAACTCGGAGCCGGTCTACCTCTGCCGAAGCTTCCAAGCCTCTGTCCACTTCAGCTTGCGGGGGTCACGCCCCATGTCCAGCGTGCTCTTCCTGCATTTCGCGCTACAGAAACGCAGGACCCTCCCGTCGCGCCTGACGAAGTTGGTGCCTGTGCCCGGCGGTATCTCCTTACCACAGAAGCTGCACTTTTGTATCTGGGGCAACCCATACACCTACCTGATCTTCCTAGCCTCGCGCTCCGTATCGCGGAGAAGCAGCACGTCGTCGATGCGCACAGGGCCCTTCACGTTACGCGTGATTATCCGGCCCTTGTCCCTGCCTTCCTCGATCCTGACTCTTACCTGCATCACCTCGCCAGTGAGCCCCGTCCTTCCCAGTATCTGGATGACGGTGGCGGGCGTGAGAAGGTCAGAATCCTGGCTCATGCTACTTCACGAGTTCCTGGACTTTCTTCACTATCTCGGAGACCAGCTTCTCGGCGTCACCCGCGTCCTCTATGGCCGCGGCGGATGAGCTGACGTTGATGCCCAGTGCCTCGCCGATCTTCTGCTTCTCCGGCACATAGACGTAGGGCGCCTTCCGCTCCTCGCACAGCAGCGGAAGATGGGCGACTATCTCCGGGGGATGAACGTTCTCGGCTATGAGCACCAGCTTGGCGTTGCCCCGTTCGATGCTCTTGGTGGCCTCGTTGGTGCCTTTCCTGATCTTGCCTGAATCTGTGGCGATCTTCAGCGCCTCGTACGCGGCGTCCGCCACCTCTTTAGGTACTTCGAACCTCACGTAGAAGGGCTTCGAAGGATCTACATCTGCTGACATGTCATTTCCCTCAGGGTGGATACTGTTACCTGAGCGTCCTTTATTAAACGTTCCGACGGCAAGCTGAGAGTCGAAAACCTGCGCGCTTCATAGGCGGCTTATACGTTCACGTTTAGTTGTGGGTGAAGTAGGCGACGAATGGGTCTGGTTTGTCCACGCGGCAGTAGCCGAACCTCTCGAACTGGAACATGTCGCCGCTCTTCATCTCGTGCACCCTCTCCTCCGCGAGCCCGGAGGCCCTCGTGGCGTCGGGCAGCACCACCTGGGCTTCCACGCCGACGCCGGCGGGCAACCAGTGGATGAAGGGGGCGTCCATGTCCCTCGCAAGCTGATAGTCCTTGGAGTGGTACACTGCCCTGACGCCGGATTCATCTACCTCCGTCACCTCGACGTTCATGGCGCCCATGAGCCGGGTTACGCCGCCGACCCTCAGCCGCGTCAAGTCCCCACCGGAGACGCTGAATCTCAGCTCGCTCTCCTTCGGCTCAAGCACGAAGTCCCTCGTGCCCCTCTCAGGGTGATCAGGGTGTACGGGCAGCTTGGCGACGTGCGGCCCCTGTACACCTGTCACGGTGAGGCCGACGGGGTCCTCCACGAAGAAGTACCTGTCCGAGATGGGCTCTATGATCTTCCTGTTCTCGGCCGCTATGTTGTCCCAAGTTATGGTGACGTTCACGGGCTTGGGACCCACATGGATCATTATGGCCCTTATGGCCTCGGGCTGCAGCCCGCGCCGCCGAAGAGCCTTCAGCGTGCCGAGCCGGGGGTCGTCCCACCCGGAGTAGGTGCCGTCCTCTATCCCGGCCCGCATCTTGGATTTGCTGAGGATGCCGGCCTCTAGGCCGAGCCTGCCGACGTTGATTATCTCTGGGTACCGCCAGCCCAAGTGCCTCTGGAGCCACCTCTGCCGTGTGGTGTTGACGTCGTGCTCCTTGCCGCGGATGATGTGGGAGACCCCCATTAGGTGGTCGTCTACGCCGCAGCTGAAGTTGTAGAGGGGCCACACCCGGTACCTGTCGCCCTGCAGGGGGTGCTCGACGTCGCTTATGCGGAGCGCGGGCCAGTCCCTCACCGCGGGGTTGGGGTCGTCTAGGTCGGTCTTTATC
>CAZBUI010000154.1:0-5130 GCA_964495055.1 uncultured Candidatus Bathyarchaeia archaeon
GTACGGGAGCCTCGGGTAGTACTTGTACGGGTCCAGGTCCGGCAGGTGATCCATCAGCATCCTGGGCACACGTATGTACTCGCCTATGGGCGCCGGACTGCCGCCGCACTGGCCCCCCACGAACGTGGTGACGCCCTGCATCACGTAGCTCTCGGCCTTAGGGAACCAGAGCAGGGTCCAGTCGGCGTGGCTGTGGGCATCGATGAAACCGGGGACCGCTGTGAGCCCCCCGGCGTCCACCGTCTCTACGGCGTCGCCCTGCACCTCGCCTATGGCCGCGACCCTATCGCCCTTGACTCCTATAGAGCCCTTGTAGGCTTGCCTGCCTGTGCCGTCGACAATGGTCGCGTCCTTGATCAAAACATCGTACTCGTCCAAAACAGTCTCCTCGCATTATACGGGGTCCAAGGTAAATATAACGTTTAGAATTGGGAGCCCTGCTTCAAAGCCTTGAGGACCTCGACGCCGAGGCTCCCTGTCTCGACTTCCTCAAACTCGTAGCGGACCCGCAGCACAGGTTTGTCTACTTCGAGGTACCGCCTCAGGTCGGTTGGCGTCCCCATGAGCACCACGTCACAGGGCACGGCGTTGATGATCTCCTCCAGCTCCTTCATCTGGTGGGGGCTGTACCCGACGGCGGGCAGCAGCTTGCCCAAGTGGGGCCAGAGTCTATAGACCTCCCTTATGGTGCCCTTTGTGTAAGGCCGGGGGTCCACTATCTCGGCTCCCTTCTCCATGGCCTTAATGGTGGCTGCCCCGTATTTCATCTCACCGTGGGTGAGAGTGGGCCCGTCCTCGATGACCAGCACCCGCTTCCCCTGGAGGCTGTCCTCGTCCTCGGCAGTGATGACTATGTTTGCGTTCACTATTTTGGCCCCCGGGTTGATCCTGCGCACGTTCTCCTTCACCTTCTCTACGTTGGACGGGTCGGCCGTGTTCACCTTGCTCACCACCACGACGTCGGCCATCCTCACGTTGGTCTCCCCAGGGTAGTAGGTGAGTTCGTGGCCCGCCCTATGGGGGTCCACGAGGACTATGTGCAGTAGAGGCTCGTAGAAGGGGAAGTCGTTGTTCCCTCCGTCCCATATGATCACGTCGGCCTCCTCCTCGGCTTTCCTCAGTATCTCCGCGTAGTCCACGCCGCTGTAAACGACGGCGCCCATGTCCAGATGAGGCTCGTAGTCCTCGCGCTCCTCGATGGTGCAGTCGTGGCGGTCCAGGTCCTCGATGGTCTCGAACCTCTGCACCCGTTGATTCACCAAGTCACCGTAGGGCATGGGGTGGCGTATCACCACCACCCTGTACCCTCTCTCCCGGAGCAACGAGACCAGCCACCTGGAGGTGGGGCTCTTGCCGCTGCCCGTCCTGGCAGCACAGACGCTGATGAGGGGCTTACCCGGCTTGATCATGGTGTCTTTGGGCCCCAGCAGGACGAAGGTGGCGCCCGCCGCCTGAGCCTCGGCGGCCTTGTCGTGGAGGTACGCCGCCGAGACATCACTGTAAGAGAAGAATACCTCATCCACCCCATGCTCCTTGATGAGCGTGGCTAGCTGATCCTCGGGATATATCTTCACTCCGTTCGGGTATCTGGGGCCCGAGAGCTCCGGAGGGTAGACGCGTTTCTCGACGCCGGCCTCGGCGTCAAGCTCTGATATCTGGGCGGCGGTGAAGGCTACAACCATGTATCCCGGGTTGTCCCTGAAATACATGTTGAAGTTGTGGAAATCCCTCCCCGCGGCGCCCATGATTATGGCTTTACGAGTCATCGTATATGGCTTTGGCGGCGGCCCATAAAACAGTATCTTTTAGAACAAAACAAGAGATCTTTGACTCATACGGGACATGATTTACGCTCTTGAAAACCGCCACCCACCACAGCACTCTAGGTATAGATTCTCAGTACACTTAACCTATATCACATGAAGTAGAAATTAAGGCAGGTAAACAGGAGGAGGATGGAGAGCGGCTTTATTTACCCGTAGGTGGTAAGGGGCTAGGATCGCCGCCCTCCGTCGGTAAATTCAAGTTCACGGTATAAGGATTATGAAACATTAAGAAGGTATAGAGGCGCAACAATAGACACCTCGACCCTCGTTGAGAACATCGCCTGAGATGAACGAAAACATGTGTGACATACTCATAAAGAACGGAACGGTCATCACGATGGACCCGGACCGACGAGTTTTAATGGACGGAGCCGTCGCCATCGAGAAGGACAAGATACTGGACGTCGGCGAGACCGCTGAGCTGGTTAAAAGCCATGACGCTGATAGGGTTATCGACGCCGACAGGATGGTGGTGATGCCGGGCCTCATGGACGGCCACAGCCACGCAGGCCACAGCCTCCTCAGAAGCCTAGGCATGCACAACGAGACATGGTACAAGGCATGCGAGGTCATGTACGCCGAGGGCTCAACTGAGGAGTTCTGGGAGGCCGACGCCCTGTTGCTGAACCTGGAGCGCCTCAAGTTCGGCACCACCTGCGGCGTCACCTTCCTCGGCGGCGGCGACAGCATCATGCGCAGCGACGACCCCGTGTACGCGGCCAAACACTGCGAAGCCGTGGAGAAAGTCGGGATCAGGACGTTCCTCGCCGTGGGGCCCAGGAGACCGCCGTATCCCTCAAGATACGCGTCGTGGAAAGGCGGCGAGAAGACGGTGCAGATGGTCGGCTTCGAGGACCAGATGGACACCTGCAAGAAGATCGTAGAGACCCACCATGGCAGGGTCGGCGGCAGGGTGAACATAGCTACCATGCTGCCCACCCCTCACCCCGAGAAGAAGCCCATCAAAGGAACCGAGCTGGAAAGCCTGAAGATGAGAGCGGAGGCAGCGTACGGACTGGCCGAGGAGCACGACCTCATGTTCACTATGGACGGCCACACCCGGGGCACCATAAAGTTCTGCCACGAAGAACTCGGGATAACGGGGCCCCGTTCCCTGTTCAGCCACAGCACCGACCTTACCGACGAGGAGATCAGCATATGCGCCGAGACAGGCACCAAGATCGCCCACAACCCCAGCGCCGTGGCCTCCATGGTGGCCAGGTGCCCTGTCCCCGAGCTGCTGGACGCGGGCGCAACCGTCGTCCTGGGCAGCGACGCCGGCGCCCCCGACAGGAGCTTCGACATGTTCAGACACATGTTCGTGGCCATGAGGTACCACCGCCGCCACTTCAGGGACAGCAGGGTGCTACCCCCGGGGAAGACCCTGGAGATGGCCACCATAGACGGAGCCCGGGCGTTCAGGCTCGAAGAAAGTGTCGGCAGCCTGGAGCCCGGTAAAAAAGCCGACATCATCCTCGTAGACATGAGGAAGCCCCACCTGCACCCGCTGAACATGCCCGTGGACAAGGTGACCTGCTTCGCCAACGGTTGCGACGTTGACACCGTCATCGTGGACGGCGAGATCCTCATGGAGGACAGGAAGGTCAAGACCGTGGACGAGGCAGAGGTGCTGGAGAAGGCGCAGACGGAGTTAGAGGCCGCCATAGACCGTAGCGGCCTAAGTAACCTCCACGAAACCACCGACGGCTACTGGGGGCACAGCAGATACTAGAACCCTATATACTGGGACATCCACCTTGAGGGGGAGGCCGCGGCGTTGGAGGAGACCATAGAATCCAGGACTCTGCACAATGGCAGGAACTTCAGCTTCAAGACCGACAGGGTGAGACTCGAAAACGGCAGGGAGACCGTGCGGGACGTCGTGAACCACCCCGGCGCAGTGGCCATAGTGGCGATTGACAGAGACGAGCTCGTGCTGGTGCGCCAGTACAGGTACGCCGCCGGGAGAGAGCTGCTGGAGATACCGGCTGGGACGCTGGAGCCCGGCGAGGACCCCGACCGGTGCGCAGTAAGGGAGCTCAGGGAGGAGACCGGGTGCGTCGCCAGCGAATGGGGCAGGCTGCTCAGCTGCTACATGGCGCCCGGGTACAGCAACGAGATAATCCACTTCTACGTCGCCGAGGGCCTGAGCCAGGTGGGCATGAGCCCAGAGGAGGACGAGAGCATCACAGTGGAGCGCCTCGGCTTCGACCAGGTCGTCGATATGATCGAGGGAAACGAGATAATGGACGCCAAGACAATAACCGGAGTGCTCTACTACCTCACGAGGTCAACAGGTTAAAATTCCCTTTGCCTCTCCCCGCCACGTATCTTAAGGTATATCAGCACACTCACCGCCAGAAGCGCGGCCCCCACACCGGCGTTCAGCCAGAAAGCCGCCGTCAGACTATACTTGTCGGCTAGGTACCCTGTCACCGTCGTGGACATGCTGCCGACGCCGAAAGCCGAGAAGAACATCACCCCATACGACAGGCCCATCATGTGACGCGGCGAGAGCCTGCTCACCATGCTGGTGACCGTGGGCTGGTGCCCGAACATGGAGACGCCGTACAGCACGATGAACAGCGCCACGCCCAAAGTGCCTGTTGGCAGAACCATGAGCAGCACGAGACTCAAGGCGATTCCGGTGGACGCAGCTAGCAGCGTCCTCGTCGAGCCCAGTCTGTCCGATCCCCAGCCTCCCATGAGTTGCCCCGCCGTGCCCAGCAGCAATATGCCGCTGTTGGCGACGGCGGCTAGTCCGCCGGTGTAGCCCCTCTCCACGCTGAGGAAGCTGGGGAAGAAGAGGTCCACCGACCTGAACAGGAAGCCCACGAGGACGTTGTAGAGAAGTATCACCCAGAGCCCCGGCGTTTTAACGTACTCGAGGTAGGACAGGCTCTCGCCGGAGGCGTCTCCCTCGTCCACGTCTATGCGGCTCAGTAGAGCCGCGGTGGCCACCGACAGAACCCCGAAGAACACGAAGCTCAGGCGCCAGTTGAACGCCACCCCAAGATAGTAGGCGATGGTCGGCGTGAGCACCTGGCCCAGATTCCCCGCGGCGTTGTGGGTGCCCATGGCGCCCCCCGTGTTCTCGGTGAACGCCTTCGCTATGAGGCCGTTGGCCGTGGGGTGGTAGAAGCTCGCCCACAGCGCCATGAGGAACATCCCGGCCCCGAAAAGCTGAACGCTGTCGGCGAACAGGAAGAGAACAGTCATGACGCCGCCCAGCCCTATGCTCACCCTCGCCACCTTGAGGCTGCCCAGCCTGTCGCTGAGGGGGCCGCCTATGAGAGCGCCCGAG
>CAZBUI010000155.1:0-4872 GCA_964495055.1 uncultured Candidatus Bathyarchaeia archaeon
CAGACGGTGCCGTTCTGGATCATGGTGTCCAGGACGTCCATGACCCGGTCCTCGGACATGTCGGCCTCGTGCCAGATGAGGCCGTCGTACCTGAACCTGTCCACCTCGTCGCTGTAGTTGTAGCCGGGCGGGAAGTCCTGGGTGCTTGGGAGCGCGGCCTGGGGGATGCCGTAGGTGTGCTCTATGCTGATCTTGTCCAGGCCCGCGTAGGTGACGTCCAGGGCGTCCAGCTCGCTGTTCTGGGCGACGTGTATGGCGACGCCCGCGGGCATTCCCGCCTCCCGGGCCCCCTCCGCCAGCACCCGGAGCATCTCGGGGGTGACGTGGGGCCTCGGGATTATCTTGATGCCGTCCACCCCCAGCATCTTAAGCCGCTTCACCGCCTCCCGAGCCTCCTCGACGCCTTGGGCCTCCGCGGGCCAGCTGCCCATGACCGTCAGGTTGGGCGCAGTGATCTTGTTCTCGGCGCTCAAGCGCCTGTGCTCCAAGAGCTGCTCGTCGGTGCCGAAGCCGCAGGTCCTTATCGTGGTGACGCCGTGGGCCAGCAGGAGCTTGTAGGCGTATCCGGGGCCATCTGGGCCGCACTTGTCGTCGTCTATGTTTATGTGGACGTGCATGTCCACGAGGCCCGGGAGCACGTACATGCCCCGAGCGTCTATGACGCGGTCTCCCTCCGGCCTCTCGGGGCTGTACCTGCTGAGGCTGATGGGGTCCACGTTCACCATCTCGGCCACCTTTCCGCCTTCGACCAGTATGTCCACGGGGCCGTAGGGCGGCGTGCCCCGCCCGTTGACGAGCATGGCGTCCCTTATCACTAGGCGACCGTATTCGACTCCCTTTGAACCAGACATGTTTTCTAATTGACTTTTAGGGGCTAAAACGTTTCTCTCGTCCGTGGACTGGTGGAGCTAGGTGTATAAGTCATTGTTTTAATACCGCGGCTCCGGTTTTATCGTTATACTATGAACAGGATTGAAGGGCTGGAGGAGGCTTTCAGGGAAGCCAAGGTGGTTTTCCTCACCACCTTCAGCAAGAACGGGAAAGAGAACACAAGGGCAATGATGAATTATAACGAGGACCCCTACGGCGTCATGTGGTTCCCCACCGAAAAGGGAACCCGGAAGGTGAAGGACATAGAGGGCGACCCCCGGGTGCTCCTGACCTTCCCGTGCGACGAGTGCGGGGCCTTCTACGAGATCGAAGGGAAAGCCGAGTTTGAGGACCCCGAGGTCGTGAAGGAGAAGTGGAAGTGGTGGTACCTCTCCTGGAGGCCGGAGCAGAGGATGCGATTCTGGTTCCCCAAGGACATGGACGACCCCCGGCGTGTCATCATCAACATACACCCCAAGTCCGTTAGGATCGTGGACGCCAAGAAGTAAAGGGAGGCCCTCCCCCACATTTAACGTCCATGAAGGCGTCGTGAACCTTTTAGGCGCCCCATAAAAATCAAATCCCCGTGGACCTATTCATCACAGACACCAGGGTTGCCGCTTACATGAGTTATTACGAGGAGCTCATCACCAAGATGACTGACACCGGGGACCTGCCCGGCGTCATGCACCTCGTCAAGTGGATACAGCGGAACGAGGGAAAGAAAGACTCCATAGCCGACCTCCTCGTCAAGCTCGGGGACAAGATGAACAGGAGCAACAAGAGGAGGGAGGCCATGCAGCTGTACCTCGCGGCCCAGGACATCTCCCAGTCCGACGAGGCGCGGGCGGCGGCGGCTGGGAGAATCCAACAGATCCAGCGGCTCCGCCCGGAGCCGGAGGAGGAGCCCGAGGAAGAGCAGGCGCCGCCGAGGCTCCGGCGCCAGCTCAAGGTCTATCCCGACACGGCAGAGGCCCACCTTATATACGCCCGGTTCTTCGCCAGGATCAACAAGCCCGACCAGGCCGAGTACCACTTCTACAGGGCCCTGTCCCACGAGGAGGACAACATAGCCGCGCGTCTCCACTACGCCGAGCTCCTCGTGAACCAGAAGAGGTACGACGAGGCGGAGAAGCAGTACAATCGGGCCCTGGGGGTGAGCCCCGGCGACGCGACCGTACACAACAACCTGGGCATACTGCTCTACTCGCTGAAGAGGTACGACGAGGCCGAGCATCACTTCAGGGAGTCCATCAAGGCGGAGGTGGACGCCACCAGCCTCAACAACCTCGCCAACCTCCTCAGCGACACGGGCAGGGGCGAGGAGGCCGAGAAGTGGTACAGGGAGGCCATAGCCATGAACCCCAGGGACGCCAACACCTACAACAACTACGCCCTTTATCTGTGGGGCCAGGGGAGGGTGGCAGACGCCGACGCCACGTTCAGGCAGGCCATACAGTTGTCGCCCCGGGAGCCGACGCTGCACAGGAACTACGCCAAGTTCTTGGGGGACCAGGGCAGGTACGTGGAGGCCGAGGCCGAGTACAAGAGGCTGAACACGCTGGAGCCCATGAGCGCGTCCAGCCACGTGCTCCACGGCGTCACCCTGTACAGGCTCGGCAGGCACACCGAGGCGGAGAACCACTTCAGGAGGGCGATACAGCTGGACCCGGGCAACGCCGAGGCACACCTCTACTACGCGGTGCTGCTCACCCACAAGGGTAGCTACATGACCGCCGAGACCCACTACACGGAGGCTCTACGGCTGGAGCCCGACTCCTCCACCAACAGCCTCGTCTACGGCATGTTCCTGGCGAACAGGCACAGGCTCGCTGACGCCGAGAGGCACTACGTCAAGGCGAGGGACATGGCGCCCGACGCCGTGGAGCCCCACCTGTACTACGCCCGGCTCCTCTCGGACACGCAGCGCTACCCTGAGGCTGTGAGGGAGTTCAAGGCCGCCCTCCGATGCGGGCCCGACGACGCCGAGGCCCACCTCCACTACGCCCAGTTCCTGGCCAAGACGGAGAGCCCCACCGAGGCCGACCGCCACTTCAGGAAGGCGCTTGAGCTCAGCCCGGACGATGCCCGGGCCCACTTCAGCTACGGCGTGCACCTCGCCAAACACGGATTGAAGGACCGAGCCCTCACCCACTACAGGCGGGCCATGGAGCTGGACACCGAGTACGAGGAGCTGGTCAAGCGGCTCCTGTAGCGGCTGTGTGTGGCATCTTTCACCTACACACCGCTATATACAGATCGCTAAGATGGATTGTTAAACAAGGTGAAAGTTCTTGACCGTTGAACTAGAAGTGGTGCCTCAGGGAGCCCCCGATAAGAGCATCGAGGAGATCGCCCGCGACGCCACACCCAAGATAGCCATACTCGGCATAGGCGGCGGCGGCAGCAACATGGTCACGTGGATGGACAAGAAGATGATCGGCGCCAGGACCGTGGCGCTCAACAGCGACGCTCAGCACCTAACTACGGCACAGGCAGATGAACGCGTCCTTCTGGGCTACACCCTCACGGGTGGCCTTGGATGCGGCGGATACCCCGAGCAGGGGGTCAAGGCCGCGGAGGAGAGCGCCCCAGAGATCGAGAACGCCATCGGCGACGCTAACCTTGTATTCGTCGCGGCGGCGCTGGGCGGAGGAACAGGCACAGGCGCGTCCCCCATCGTCGCCAGGATATCCCGGGAGACAGGCGCCCTCACCATAGGCGTCGTGACCATTCCCTTCAAGGTCGAGGGGACCAGGCTCGGGAAGGCCAAGGAAGGACTCCAGAAGATGCTGGACGTCTGCGACAGCGTCGTGGTCATAGACAACAACAGGCTCAGGAAGGTGGCCGGGAAGCTGCCCGTCAGGGAGGCTTTCGCGGTGGCCAACCAGAGGGTGGCGGACTTCATCAACAACATGACGGAGACCCTCAGCGTGCCCGGGATAATGAACCTGGACTTCGCCGACATCAAAGCCATAATGATGGGCGCAGGCGTATGCGCCATCGGCTTTGGGGAGGGACACGGAGGCACCAAGGTGGAGGACGCGGTGAACAAGGCGCTGGACAACCAGCTCCTAGACGTCGAGGACATAAGCAAGGCCACGGGCGCCCTCGTACACATAGAGGGCGGCGAGGACATGACCCTCGAGGACATCAACAGAGCCGGAGAGATGGTCATGGAGAAGGTCAGCAAGGACGCCCGCGTCATCTGGGGCAGCAAGGTGAACACCGAACTGGAGGGCAAGATAAGAGCCACTGTGGTGCTCGCGGGGGTAGACAGCCCGTTCCTGCTCCAGAAAGGCAGCACTGTGACCATCAGCCAGGAAAAGCCCAAGGTCATCAAGATAAAGAGCAAGAAGGCCGTCAAGTAGCAGCCCATTTCTCCCACTATTTTTCTAAATGTTTCTCAGAGGGACAGTGACCACCATGGCCGTCCCTTTCTCAACAGCGACGGCCTCTATGGAGCCGCCCATGGACTCCAGGGTCCGCCTGCAGAACGCCAGCCCCAGGCCCGCGTGCCCCTGCTTCGTGGAGTTGAACGGCTGGAACAGCCTGTCCACGGCCTCCGGCGGGATGCCGCCGCCCTCGTCCCTCACCTCTATCCTGGCGGCTCCCTCCACCCGGGATATCCTTACCTCCAGCGTCCCCCCTTCGGGCATGGCCTCAACGGCGTTCCTCACAAGGTTCTCGACGACCCTGGTCATCTTGTCGCCTCCAGCCTCTGAGACGAGAAGCCCGCTCATGTAGGAGACCCTGGTCTCGACGCCACGGGGGATGTAGATGGACTCCATCGCCTTCTTGACGATCTGATTGATCTCCACGAAGCCCTCGACGCTCCCCCCGGCCTCCAAGGTCTCGGCGATCATCTCGGCCACCCTGGACGCCTGGTCGGCCTCCCGGTCGATCGAGGAGGCCAGGTCCGGTAGCATCTCCGGCTGGTCCAGCAGTATGCCCGACGCGTTCTTTATGGAGCGCAGGCTGTCCCTGAGCCGCCCCCTGACG
>CAZBUI010000155.1:4882-5129 GCA_964495055.1 uncultured Candidatus Bathyarchaeia archaeon
TTCTCTGCGTCCTCCAGCCTCCCCAGAGCGTAGTCCAGCCGCACAGCCCTCACGGCCTCTTCCACGCCGTTGCCCCCCCTCTCCCTGTTCATGGCGAACGCCACGTGGTACGCGAGGGTCTCCAAGAGCCTCCTGTCGTCCTCGGTGAAGTCGTCCAGCTCCATGCTCTCCACGTTGAGCACCGCCACCGCCCCCCCGTCCACCACAACGGGCACAGCGAGCTCGCTCAGCGAGTCCATGGAGCCCC
>CAZBUI010000156.1:0-5074 GCA_964495055.1 uncultured Candidatus Bathyarchaeia archaeon
AGCCTCGCCGCCATCTCTCCCACTCCTCATAGTCCACCATCATGGGCAGACTCACCTTGGGCTCCTCGGGGTCTAGGCTGGGCTCAGGGCTGTGAACTATAACGGTCTCAAGGGTTAGCCTGTCGTGGCTGACGCTGGCGTAGCCGTAGCTCACCATGAACACCGTCATGTACGCCCGGTACACGGTGTCCCGGTAGGTGTCGGCGCCTATCCAGTCCCAGTAGTCGATGGCGCCGCCCACGCCGGCCCTCTCCCCGAGCTCACGCCAGAACCCCTCCAGTAGCTCGGCGAACCCCTCCGTGAGGATGAGCCCCCGGTCCTGGGCCTCCTGCATGGTAGCCGTGCCCGTCTCCCTCTCGACCACCTCCTCCATCTGCCAACGCTCATCCAGCGGTATGAGGTCGCCCCAGTAGCTGAGGCTCTCGGCCAGCGTCCTAGCGCTGATTTGCTCCATCTCCACGATGGGGTGCCAGCTCTTCAGGAACGCGTCGGCGACGGCGCCTATGTCCATCCTCAGGAGGCTCTGGCTCAGCATGAACGGGTCCTTGTAGAGGGTGCTACTCTTGTGCTCTATCCACTTGTTCTGGCGCTCCAGCACGCTGCTGAGCTCCTTGAGGGCTTCAGCGTCCAGGCAGAACTCCCTGACGCTCTTGATGCCCGGGTAGTGTTTCCTGATGACGCCCATGACGTAGTCGAAGTCGATGTTGAAGGGCTCTATCTTTCCGCTCTGCACCATCCTGCAGAGGCTTATGACGCTCTCCAGCTCGCTGCTCATGGCTCGTCCTCCACAAGCGTGGGCACCGAGACATCGTCGGTCTTGTGGACCATGATTATGTGGACGTCCTGGCCCCTGAAGGTGATCTGGCTCGGCGTTATGGCCATGTACTGGTCTTCGGTGCCCTCCATGGTGGAGACAATGAACTCGCTGACGGCCTCCTTGTTCTGGGGGTCCATGTGGAGGTCGAACTCGTCCACCGCCCTGAAGGGGCTGAGCACGTTCTGCTGCAGCGCCAGGAGGAAAGCCATGACCGAGCTGCTACGCTCGCCGCCGCTGTGGGTGTACGGGTCCAGTCGCTGAGGAGCGGCGCCGTTGAAGCCCACGTATATCTCGAGGCCGGCGTCCTCGATGTCGTGGCTGTTGATCAGTCTCGTTTCGCCGACGGCCTGAAGCTTCTTGAGGAGCGTCTTGTAACGGACGTTCACCTCCTCCAGCAGGTTCTCCGTCACGTCCCGCCACTTCCTGTTCCGCTCCTCGATCTCCTCCAGCACCTGGTGGCGGCTCTCCTTGACCTCCTCGATGCGTCCCTGTATCTCCCTGAACGTGTCGCTGTAGCTCTCGTACATGTCCTCGGCCTCCTCGGGGACGTCCGCCATCCCCATGAGGATGCCCTGGGTGCGCCTGATCTCGTTGAGTATCTCCTCGCCCGTGCGGCCCGTCTCTATCCTCTGGCCCCGTATGAGGGCCTCGGCCTCGGCGTCCCTGAGGTCCCGGCTCGTGCGGTCGATCTCGGCCTTCACCTGCTCCACCCTCCGCCTGAGCCTGCCCCGGCGGTCCCTGAGCAACGCCAGCTGTATCCGGCCCTCGATGTAATCGTCGTTGGTGTCGTCCATCCTCTTCCTGACGGCCTCCATCTCCAGCACCAACCTGCTCGCCTCCTGCTCCGCCTCGGTGAGCCTCCCTGTGAGAGACTCTATCTCCGCCTGCAGCGTGTTCCTCTGCTCCAGGAATTCGCTGCTCAGGCTGTCGTAGGTCTCCGTCTGGGTCTCCTCGATCTCGGTGAAGAGGCTGAAGTAGTCGTCAAGGGTGGTAGGACCACTCTGGGCCTTGTCGATGAGGGTCTTTATGGCGGACTCGAAGCGCCTCCTCTGCTTCCTGGAGCTCTGGATTATCCGCTCCACCTGGGTGAGCTGGTCCTTGGACGCGTTTATGCCGTGTTCGCTGATGCCGACGACGCGCTCGCTGTCGATGCGTTTCTCTATGAGGGTGTTCCACTGGCTCCTCATGGATGCGAGCATAGACTCGGCGTCCACTATCCTCTGGGTGTTCCTCTCCATCTCTTCCTCTGCCGAGGAGAGGTCTCTCTCGGTCTCCGCCAGCTCGTCGCTGAGCCTCTTCACCGCCTCCTCCAGGGTGAGCACACGGCTCCACGCCATCTCCTGCTGCAGGAACGTCTGGCGCTTCTGTAGCTGCCTCTTCTCCTGCAGCCTCTCGTTCTGCTCCCTCCAGTAGGCCAGGGTCTCCCGGGCCTGGTTGAGCAGCTGGTTGAGGCTCTCCTCCTCGCTGAGGATGCCGCTGAGCTTGGACTTGGCCTCCACGATGTCCCGCCTGAAGCTGTCGTAGCCCACGGCCTCCTCCAGGGTCACGAGGCGCTCATGGGGGCTTATGTTGGCGAATCTGGTGGGCATGACCTGGTGCATGATGATGAGCATGTTGTTGGGGTCGAACCCGAAGCTCCTCAGCAGGTCCACGACCTCGGCCTTGGAGACGTTCCTCTGGTTGAGCCTGAACCCGTACTTTCCGTCCCTCCGCAGGGTCCTGGTGAGCGTGATCTCGTCCATGTTGTACTGTGGGACGGGTCTGTACCCGCTCTCCTTGACGCCGTTGTCCAGGATCAGCGTGACCCTGGCCGACTCGGCGCCCCACCGGATGAGGTCGCTGAGCCTCTTGGAGCGCTCCGTGTAGGTGTCGCCAAGGGCAACGCAGATGCCGAGGAGCAAGCTGCTCTTCCCGGAGCCGTTGGGCCCACAGACTACGTTGACGCCCTGCTTGAGGGGTATGCGGGCGTACTCGTAGGACATAAAGTTCTCTAGGATTACCTCTCGGATGAGCATCTATGGGCCTCGAACTCTAATACATCAGCCACGCCTCGTTTTTAAAGTTTGACTAAAACCCTGTACCACCCGAGGGAAAGTGTAAAACGGCTGTGAAACCAATACTCAAGGATACCCATGATAGAGTTATCAAAGAAGCAGGAGGAGAGGGCGGCCCGGCTCCACGGGGAAGCCATCGTGGTGGACACCCACTGCGACACCCTGATGAAGTTCCTGGATCAGCCCCACGGGATGCCGCCCTCCCGGAAGCTCGGGGAGAGGGCGGACTGGGGGCACATCGATCTGCCCCGGATGATAGAGGGAGGCGTCACGTGCCAGACCTTCGCGGTCTACACGGGGCGGCGCGCCGTGGTTCCTGAGGCCACCTTGGTGGCCCTCCAGATGGTGGACAAGTTCTACTCCGAGATAGATGCCAACGACGGCATCGTCGCGGTTGCCAGCCACGACGAGATACTCGAAGCGAAGAGGAAGGGCTTGGCCTGCGGCATGCTGTCCATGGAGGGAGCTGAGCCCCTCATGGGCGAGATAGCGCTCCTCAGGGTCTTCTACAGGCTGGGCTTCAGGATGTTGAGCTTCGCGTGGAACTACAGGACTCCCTTCGCTGACGGCCTCAACGCCAAGAGGGCCGAGAGCAAGCTACCGGAGCTAGGCGTACAGGCGCTGGAGGAGATGGAAAAACTGGGAATGATCTTCGATGTTTCCCACCTCGCGGACTCGGTGTTCTGGGACGTTGCCGACGTGATGAAGGGCCCCTTCATAGCGAGCCACAGCAACTGCAGGGCGCTGTGCGACCACCCCCGGAACCTCACCGACGACATGATCAGGGCGCTTGCGGAGCACGGAGGCGTCATGGGGATGAACTTTGCTCCCGCCTTTGTGGACAAGGAGAAGGCGACTGTGGAGCGGGTGGTGGACCACATAGACCACATAGCGGATCTCGTAGGCCCCGACTACGTGGGACTGGGAAGCGACTTCGACGGCATAGGCTCCACGCCGGAGGGCCTCGAGGACGTGAGCAAGATGCCCAACATCACGAGGGTGTTAGTGAAGCGAGGCTACAGCAACGAGGACATACTGAAGATACTGGGCGGCAACCACCTGAGGGTATTCAAACAGGTCATCGGCTGAGACTGCCAAACTATTTCTTCTCATCATTTCTGGATTCGCAAAGATCGGAGAGACATGTTTTAGATGAAACTATTGAGGATAGCTGGGAAGAGAATGGCAGACCCATTCTATCCTGTTACACGTCTCACAGAAGCCGAGGAGCAGAGTTGTCAGCTGTCTTCGTCTATCCGTTGTCTTGTGAGCGCCGTGCCATCAGGAAGGTGCAGGTTCAGAGAGTCTATCTCGTCGTCTTCGCCTGCGTTGAAGCTCACGGCCACCATGGGATTTACCCGCAGGTACCACCTTCCCTCGTCGTCCGGGGGATAGAGCTCAAGGGATATGGGTTGCCCAGGTAGGTCAAGGGCCAGCCTGCCGTCGACTATGACCACCTTCATGGTGGCGTTCGGGTCCTCGGTCTGGTAATCCCCCACGTACCTCTCCATGTCCACCGGATAGGCGTCTTCCTGGGCGGGTGGGCCCCTCGTCAGCGTGTTGATCGCACCGGATTCGTGAAGCGACATGGATGTCACGTTGCCGCCGTCGTCCAGATTGAACGAGACGGCGATCTGGGGCATTATCCTGAAGCGCCACAGCCCCTCTTCGTCGGGCTCCTCCAGCTCGAACACGAGCTGGTTGGGTACGTCGACGGCGAGGCGTCCGTTCTGCACGGTGACTGTGAACTCGGTGTTCCTGAAGGGCCCGAAGTTCGCGGTGTAGCTTCCCAGATAGCTGGCATACTGCTCCCTCACCCCGGCGTTCGTCTCCTCGAGCTCGGGGTGGATCAGTAGCTCGTCTATCATGGACTCCAGCTTGATCCCCGACGTGCTTCCCCGGGACTGCGTGAAGTAGAGGATCATGAGGTCTTGTTCGGGCCAAGCCCAGGCGTAGGTGCCGTCGGAGCCGCTGTGGCCGATGACCTCTGGCTCCCCGGTGGCGGTGTCTGAGAACAGGATCGCCATCTGGCCGTAGTACGCCTCCAGTTCGTAGAATCCTGTGGGGTAGGGCATGTCCGATCCGAGGCTGGACATCTTGGTCACGGGGGCGAGGGTGCGGCTCACAGCCTCCTGGGAGAGAAGCTGCCTCGACCCGACCCGGCCCCCATCCATCCACATCGCAAGGAAGCAGGCGTAGTCGA
>CAZBUI010000157.1:0-5073 GCA_964495055.1 uncultured Candidatus Bathyarchaeia archaeon
GGAAATCAAAATGCATGATAAACATTCAAAAAAAATATTTATGTATTTTGTTTTTATTTTTTGGATTGGTTTTCTTTTAGCATGTAATTTATCATCACAAACAATTCAAAAGACCAATTTAGAAAATGAAACTAATAAAGATGTATCAACTATGTCTGCTACATCTTCATCAATCTATTTTTTAGGTCAAGATGTAATAAACAAAATCTCATCTGACCTTGCATACAATCAAACAGAAATTGAGTTAAATCCAGGTGATTTTAAATATTTAGAGAATCCAGTCGGCGAAGGGATATTTATTTACGAGCCCGAGACAAGGTTCGATGTATCGCTGCTGGCCGCAGACGCCATCTCCGGGATGATTGTGGCCAACGCTCTGGTGCGGCCCACCAAACTCAACGGTATGAAGGCCAAGAGCATCAAGAAGCGGATGAAGGACAAGAGCTTCGCCCGGCAGGTGAGCCGCGAGAACATCATGAGGTGCGAGGAGATAGAGCTATCCTTCAACGAGTTCGCCGAGATAGCCGTCAAGGCCATGCAGGGCGTCGCCGACGAGATCGGGCTGAGCTAGCGTGGTGGACCCCGAGACCCTGAGGCACAGGGTCACGAGGATAATAGCGGCGACCCGGTTCCCCTTCGTGGACCAGCCGGAGGCCAGCTGGCCTGACTGCTACGAGACTATCGTGAACGACGAGAAGAAGAGGTTCGACCTGCTGAGCCCCTGGGGCGAAGTGGTCTATCCCAGCATCGTCATATTGAACTGCGACGGCGGCGTCCAGGAGCTGGGCATGGTGGAGCTGGCCGAGGACGTCAACGAGGCCCGGGCCGGGCTCTGGCTGTTCCTCAGCGACAGCGCCAGCGTGGGCCGCAGGGTGAAGAAGCTGTTTATATACGTGCCCTGCGGCCTAGAAGATAGGGCTCTCGGTATCCTGGAGGGTGAAGAAATAGAGTACGACGGCCTCCGCGGCTACGGCGTAGTAGACGGCAGCCTGAAAATATATCCGATCAAGACCCATGATAGCCCAGAGGACCACAGGTAGAGGAAAAAGAAATAACTAGGCTTTGTAGACGGTTTTCCCGCCCAAGAACGTGCGCAGCACCCTAGTGTCCCGGATGTCGTCCACGGGGCACGTCAGAATATCCCTGTCCAGGACGACCATGTCTGCGTGCTTCCCAGGCTCAAGGCTACCCTTGGCGTCCTCCTCAAAGGTGAGGTAGGCGCCGTTTATGGTGTACATCCTTATGGCTTCCTCGCGGGTGACGCATTGCTCTGTGCCCATCTGGGTGCCCTTGACCTCGGTGCGCCTCGCGATGCTCGCCCAGAGGCTCGGGAAAGGCATGTAGGGCGTCACGGGGCTGTCGGTGCCCGCGGCCACCATGATTCCGTTGTCTATCCAAGCCCTGTGGGGCTTGAGCCACTTGCTACGGCGGTCGCCCACGTTCTCGTGGTAGCTGTCCCCCAGGTAGTAGAGGAAGCTGGGCTGGCTCGCCACCTGAACGCCCAGCTCGCGGCAGGTCTCGAAGTTCTCGTCGGTGGGCTGGTAGGCGTGGATGAGGTAGAACCTGCGCCCCTTTATTGGCTTGACCTCATTCGTCTTCTTGTAGGCTTCTAGCACTATGTCCATGGCCTTGCCGCCGGCGCAGTGGATTCCGGTGAGCATGCCCCGCCTGTTGGCGGCGTCCACAAGCATCTGCAGGTGCTCCACCGGGAGGGTGAGGAGCCCGTAGTCGTCGGGGTCGCCCTCGTAGTGCTCCCTGAGCAGCGCGGTCCTGCCGCCTATGCCGCCGTCGATGAACAGCTTCACGCCCTGGAACCTGAGGAGGTCGTCGCCCATCCCGGTGATCATGGGGAAGCCCTCTATTCGCCGCATGCTGTCCTCGATGGTGTCTCCCTGCTGGACGGCGCGGAGCATCACGTTGGTCCTGACGGTTAGTTCACCGGCCTCCCTGAGGAGCTGGTAGGCCACCATCTCGTCCTCGGTGTTCCCCGGGTCTATGACGCTGGTTATGCCGGCCTCGTTGAACGCCTTGAACGCCGCCCTGATGGCGTCCATGGTCTCCGGTATCCCGGCCTCGGGGATGTGCCTCCTCACCAGGTTCATGGCGGGGCCCTCCTCCAGCATGCCGGTGGGCTCGCCCTCCTCGTCCCGCACTATCTTGCCGCCCAGTGGGTCCGGGGTGTCCTTGGTTATGCCCCCGATCTCCAAGGCGGCGCTGTTGGCCACGAGGAGGTGTCCGCAGGTCCGGGTCAACACCACCGGGTTGTCCGGGGAAACCTCGTCCAGGTCCCACCTCGACGGGTTCCTGTGCTCAGCCAGCTTGGCCTGGTCCCAGCCCCTGCCCAGAATCCACTCGCCGGGCTTGGAGTCCGCCGCCTTCTCGGCCACCGCCTCCTTCATGTCCTCTATGCTCGTCATGGGCGGGGTCCTGCAGTTAATCATCTGCAGAGCCGTGCCCGTGCCTACGACGTGGATGTGGCTGTCGTAGAGCCCGGGCATGACGGTCTTCCCCTCCAGGTCTATGGCCTCGGTGGAGCCTCCTCTGAGCTTCTCGATCTCCTCCGTGGAGCCGACCGCCATGACTCTGCCGTCCTTGACGGCCACCGCCTCGGCGACGGTGAACTCGTCGTCCACCGTGATTATCTTGCCGTTGAGCAGAACCAGGTCCGCCTCGCATGGTTTAGCAGATATAGTCATCACAAGATACAATCGCATATTGGGATATAACAGTGTTCAGCCGAGGAGGATGGTTATCTCGTAGACCAGTAACTCAGGGACCATGCTCCTCCCCATCTTGACGAGCCTGACGAGGCCCAGTGACTCAAGGGTCCTGAGGTCGTTGTACACGTTCTTAACGTCCCTCCCGACCGCCTCGGCCAGCTCGTTTATCGAGGAGGCATGGCCCTCGATGAGGTGGTCCAGCAGCATGAGCCTCTTGGCCGTGAGCCTAGAGTAGTCTTCTGGCGAAAGGTTCAGGTCCACCTCGGCCAGATACTCGAAGTCCTCGCCCTCCTGGTAGGCGCGTACGGCGTGGCTCATGCTGGTCCACTCGACGTAGTCGTCGAAGAGGCCCGGCGGCATCCTGCCTTTGGTGAACATCTCGTGGAGGCGGCTGAGGCTGCCGTGCCGCTCCTCGTACTCCCTGAGGCGGCTCTGCACCTCCGCCAGGGGCACCTGTTTAAGGACCTTCCACTGCATGCCTTTCATTGGTGTAGACACCAATAAACGCTTATTAGGATTATCTACGGAAAGGGTGTGAGAATCCATGCAGTTCCCCATAGACAAGATAGACGACTACACGTGGGAGATACCAGAGGCGTACTGCAGGCATATGAAGGTGCCCGCCCGCATATACGCGGACGAGGTGCTACTTGAGGCCATGAAGAGGGACGACACCCTGGCCCAGAGCGTCAACGTCGCCCAGCTCCCCGGCATATACAAGTACAGCATCACGCTGCCCGACGGCCACCAAGGCTACGGGTTCCCCATCGGCGGCGTCGCCGCGTTCGACTCGGAGGAAGGCATAATCACCCCGGGCGGCGTCGGGTACGACATCAACTGCGGCGTCAGGCTGCTTCGGACGGATCTGGACTACGAGGAGGTGGACGCCAAGAAGCGGAAGCTCATCGAAAGGATATTCCAGCTGGTGCCGTGCGGCGTCGGCGTCGGCAGCAAGGTGAGGCTCAGCGTCAGGGAGCTGGAGAAGGCCATAAGCGAGGGCATCCAGTGGGCCGTAGACAGGGGCTACGGCTGGGACAGGGACGCCAGCCACACCGAGGAAGGCGGCTGCATGAAGGAGGCCAACCCGGACAAGGTGAGCCCCCGGGCCAAGAAGCGGGGCAGCAGTCAGCTGGGCACCCTGGGCGCCGGCAACCACTTCCTCGAGATCGCAAGGGTGGACAAGGTACTGCATCCCGGCCATGCGGCCGTCTACGGCATCAACAGGCCCGGCCAGGTGGTGGTCTGGGTGCACACGGGCAGCAGGGGCTTCGGCCACCAGGTCGCCACGGACTACATCAGGGTCATGGACAGGGCGGCCACCAAGTACAACATGAAGCTGCCGGCCCGCGAGCTGGTCTGCGCGCCGCTGAAGAGCAAGGAGGCTGAGGACTACTACGAGGCCATGAGCTGCGCCGTCAACTGGGCGTTCATCAACCGCCACATAATCATGCACAAGGTCCGTCAGGCCTTCGAGGACGTGTTCAAGCGCAGCGCCGAGGACATGGGGATGGAGCTTGTCTACGGTATGACCCACAACACGGCGAAGAAGGAGGAGCACGAGGTCGACGGAAAGCGGGTGCAGGCGGTGGTGCACAGAAAGGGCGCCGCTAGGGCTTTCGGCCCCGGCAGGAGGGACCTGCCCCCGGACTACCGCGCCATAGGACAGCCTGTGCTACTGGTGGGCACCATGGGCACCGCGAGCTACCTGATGAAGGGGACGGAGAGGGGGGAGGAGCGGAGCTTCGCGAGCACGGCCCATGGGGCGGGCAGAGTGATGTCGCGGGCCGGCGCCAGGAGGCGGTTCAGGGCCAACGACATAATAAATGACCTGAAGCGTAAAGGCATCGTCGTGAAGGCGACCAGCGGGCGGATAGTGGAGGAGGAGAGCCCCGACAGCTACAAGGACATCCACAGGGTGGCCGACGTGAGCCACGCCGTGGGCCTCGCGGAGAAGGTCATGGTGAGCGTGCCCATCGCCGTGGCCAAGGGCTAGGCTACCAATAAAAGAGTTATATACAGGTTCCCTACCCATTTTCTGACCATCTTGGTTGAGCTCAAGCCCCATCTCTGGTTCACGCTGTACACGTTGCTCAGGCTCGGCGCGGCGAGGAACGCCGTCGAGCTATCCACCACGGACCTCTCCGAGGTGCTTGGGGGGAGCCAGCAGTCCGCGTCCAGGCACCTCCAGGTCCTGGAGCAGAAGGGGTTCATACAAAGACGGATGGGCCCCGGCGGGAGCAGGATCAGCATAACGGTGGAGGGGGTGGCGGAGCTGGAGGAGGTGCTCAAGGAGCTCAAGTGGCACCTGGTAGGCGAGGAGGCGATGACCATAAAGTTCGAGGGCACCGTGGTC
>CAZBUI010000158.1:0-5066 GCA_964495055.1 uncultured Candidatus Bathyarchaeia archaeon
GGCTACGCACCAAGAGCGGGGAGGTGGAGACCCCCGCCTTCATGCCCGTCGTGAGCCCCCTCCTCCAGACACTGCCGCCGAGGCGGATGAGGAAAGAGTTCGGCTGCGACATCGTGATAACCAACAGCTACATCATAAGGAGGCACTTCGGCGACATCCCCGGCCTCGAAGTCCACAAGCTGCTGGACTACGACAGCGTCGTCATGACCGACAGCGGCGCCTACCAGATACTCGTCTACGGCGGCGTCGAGGTCACACAAGCCGAGATAATAGAGTTCCAGAAACAGATAGGCTCCGACATCGCGGTCATCCTCGACATACCCACGGGCTGGGACGTGCCGAGAAGCGACGTGGAGTACACCGTGGAGGAGACGCTGCGGAGGGCCGAGGCGGCGATCCCCCGGATAGAGGGCTCTGAGGCGCTGTGGGTGGGACCCGTCCAGGGGGGGCGGCACCTAGACCTCGTGGCGCGTTCGGCGAGGCTCGTCGGCGAGCTGGCCTACGACGTGCACGCCCTGGGCAGCCCCACCGAGGTCATGGAGAGGTACATGTACCCGGTGCTCGTGGACATGGTCATGGCGGCCAAGCTCAACCTCCCCCCGGAGAGGCCCCTCCACCTCTTCGGCGCAGGCCACCCCATGGTCTTCGCCATGAGCGTCGCCATGGGCTGCGACCTGTTCGACAGCGCCGCATACGCCCTTTACGCGAAGGACGACAGGTACATGACCAGCAGAGGCACCACACAGCTACAGGACCTCCAGTACCTCCCCTGCAGCTGCCCAGTGTGCAGAAGCCACACCGCTGAAGACCTCAAGGCCATGCCCCGGGGGGAGAGGCAGAGGCGCCTAGCCGAGCACAACCTGTACGCCACGGTGTCAGAGATTGACACCGTTAAACAGGCGATAGTGGAGGGCCGCCTCTACGACCTCGTGGAGACCCGGGCCAAGGGACACCCCCAGATGACCGCCGCCCTCAAACGGCTCACAGCCTACAGGGAGCACCTGGAGAGGGGGAGCCACGGCTTCAAGGGCCGCGGCGTCTTCTACCACGACTACCACAGCCTAGCCAAGCCGGAGGTCACCCGTTACACCAGACGACTCATCGAGAACTACGGCAGGCCGGAGGAGAAGCCTGCGCTACTGCTCCTCCCGGCTCCCCCTGAGAAGCCGTTCAACACCTACCCCGGGTACCTGCGACTCAGGGAGGGGCTGCAGCCAAGGCTGGGGGAGATGCACGTATGCTTCGTCGCCGCCCCCTACGGCGCTGTGCCGGCGAGTCTAGCCGAGACCTACCCCCTGAGCCAGTACGAGATAGCTGAGCCCCTTGACCACGAGACCAGGCTTTTCACCGTGGAGAAGACCGTGGAGTACGTCGAAGCCGCCTACCACCAGAAAGTGGTGCTCGTAAGGGGAAACGACCCTCTAGACAATCTATTGGAGGCGGCGCTGAGGGAAACGGCTGTACAGCTGCTCGTGCTGAGGCCCGAGACCCTGTGGGAGACGGAGACAGGGGAAAAGGTCCTGAAGCTGTTACAGCCTCCAGCGGACACCTTGAGGGGCTGAGGCCTCGAGTTAAGTCTAGGAAAAAGTAACCTATAAGAATAGGCAGTAAGGATATGTTGTGTCCCCCTAGGCGGCTCAGCGTCTGCTGGTTGTCGGGGAAAGGACTGAAACGGCCCGCATGTGCAGATACGCGGGCCTTTCGACGAGGCAAGGTAATATAGAGAATGGTTAAACTTAGTTTCATGGGCGGCACCCACAGGGTGGGAGGCAACGCCGTCCAGTTAACATCAGATCAGACGAACCTGCTGTTGGAGTACGGCGTCAAACCCGGCACACCGCCGGAGTTCCCGGGCCACATAAGGGCCAGGGACATAGACGCCATCGTGGTGGGCCACGCCCACCTTGACCACAGCGGCGGGGTTCCCCTATTCTACTTATCGGAGAAGAAGCCTTACTTCGCGACTCGCACCACGACCGAGCTCATGAAGATACTCATAAAGGACATGATCAAGCTCAACAGCTACTATCTGCCCTTCGAGTACCTCGAGCTCGAGAACATGCAGAAGTACAGGAAAGACATCGTCTACGGCCAGAAGGTGAAGATTAAAGACACGGAGTTCAGACTCCTCGACGCGGGGCACATACCCGGCAGCGCCATGGTGGACATCACTGTGGGGGGCAAGAAGATACTGTACACGAGCGACTTCAACACCGTGCAGACGCGGATATGCCGAGGCGCCAAGGTGCCAAGGAAAAAGTACGACGCCGTGGTCATCGAGTCAACATACGCGATGCACGAGCACCCCGAGAGGAAGCAGCTTGAGAGAGACTTCATCAATGACATTAAAACCACCGTGAACGACGGCGGCAAGGTGCTGGTGCCGGCCTTCGCCGTGGGCCGCAGCCACGAGATGTTGAGCATACTCCACGCCCACAAGTTCGACGGCTACACACTTCTGGACGGCATGGCCAGAGCCGTGAACCAGGTGATGCTTGACATCCCCGAGTCAGTGAAGACCCCGAAGACCTACTCCAACGCCGTCTCTGACGTCCACATGATCAGGGGCTGGAGGGACAGGCGGCAGGCCGTCAAGAAGGCGGACGTGGTAGTGGCGCCTTCAGGGATGCTCCAAGGGGGCACGGTGATGTTCTACATGGAGAAGCTGGCGCTGGACCCCAACAACTCCATCTTCATAGTCAGCTTCCAGGTGCCCGGGACGAACGGCGCCAAGCTGATGGAGACAGGTATGTTCCCCATAAAGGACCGTGAGACCAAGATCAACGCCAAGGTGAAGCACTTCGACTTCAGCAGCCACAGTGGCAGAACGCCCCTGCAGCAGTTCATAAGGAGGCTCAAAGGCAAGCCGGACGTCTACGTCATCCACGGCGAGGAGGAGAGCTGTGACTTCCTGGCCGAGTGGGTCCGGGACGAGCTTGACCTCAACGGCGTCGCCCCGAACCAGGAAGAGGAGTTCACCGTCTAAATTTTTCAGGCTTCACATCAACGGCGGCTACGCTCAAGGCGTCACATCACCAGGACGGGGAGGCGCTGCCGCGGCTATCCGCGATCAACCTCATGCACTCTAGTGTATCAACGGCGTCTTATTTTTTGGCCGACCTATAGATAGCGACAGGGTTCTTGGAGGAGCCCACGACAGAAGGGGTTTAAGCGAAACCATTAAAACCAAGCACCCTTTCTTTCATGGACACGGAGAGAAAACGTTGCCCATCGAAGTATACGACGTGGACGAGTTCATCGAGCTTTCAGGCAAGGCCACAGAGTGCAGGATCAAGCGGAACCCGGACGGCGTCAAGCTCAAGCTGAGGACACCGAGACGCCTGTACACCCTGAAGCTGGAGCCTGGTGAAGAGGGCGACGTAATCTCTAGGCTGGGCTGCCCCACCGTCGAGATATGAGTCTGATGCACATGCGTTTTCCAAGCCCCCCTCATATGGGCGCAGACAATATACTACCTTCTGGTTGTAAGATATGAAAAAAATGGAGTAAAAAGTGTAGTAACTTACTTCTTTTCCAGATAGGCGATATTGTTCACTACTGAGACTTCTACTTCGCTTTGAAGATCACGGGCGTCGATTCTCTTCTTAAGCTGAGTCCTCAAATAGTTGGCGTCTTTATCAGGCACTTCTACCTTCACTAGATCGTGTTCACTTTCCATGAAGCTGTCGATGATAGGGTCATACTTGCTGCCTTTCCTATACTTTCTTGAAGGCTTTTTTTCAACAGGTTTTAAGTCGAACTTTACGTCACTCAAGTTATTCGCCTGTTTTATTTTTATATTTAATACATATATAAGTTGTTATACGTTGTTTTTCTAACGTTGTTCGTTACTCTCTCACGTTGAGATTAATGTTAAAATATGTGCCTTAATCCACCTGTTTACACTCGTAACACATTACCTTGTTTTGAAAAAGGGCTAAGTTATAGGCAGACGCGTTTGACAGTTTCCTTGAAGGTCGATACGCCGAGTTCAAGCTGCTCTAAGGTGATGTACTCATCGGGTGTGTGGGCCTGATCTATGTTGCCCGGGCCACATATGACTGTGGGTATCCCCGCCCCAGTGTAGTTCACAGCCTCAGTATAGTAAGGTGCTCCAGTCACACGGGTGTCCAGGATGTCTCTGAGGGTCATCACTATCTGGCTGTCCAGCGGTACGTCTAGGGGCGGGTTCGCCCTGTGGTGGGTCAGCTCGGCCTTGAACTCCGGGTCCCTCCGGGATAACTCGGCGATCAGGTCTTCGAACCATTTCCTCGACACCGCGGGGTCCCTGTGCTCCGGTATGAGCCTGAGGTTCAGGGTCAGCCGGGCCTGGTCGGGGATAATGTTGGCCTTGAAGCCGCCCGTCATCATGGTGCACTCCACGGTGGTGGGGCCCAGCAGGGGGTGCCTGGTCTCATCCAGTTTGCCCTGGAGCTCCCTGAGGGCGACGAGGAAGTCGGCCGCCTTCTGGTTGGCGCTGACACCGAGCTCGGGCTTGCTGCTGTGGGCCGCCTTGCCGTGGATGAGCACCTCGGCTCCGCCGTTGCCTTTGTGGACGGGGATTATCTCCATCATGCTGGGCTCGGGTATGACGCCGTACACGGCGTCGGCCGGGGTGATCTTCTCCTCATCGATGACCCTGGTGACGTACCAGCCGCCGGTGTCCTCGCCCGCCGTGAAGACGACGCTGAGCTGCCGCCTGAAGTCTTCCTTGGTCAGCTCCTTCGCGGCCTGGAGTATGCAGGCGTCGGCGCCCTTCATGTCGCAGGCGCCTCGGCCGTAGAGCCTGCCGTCCTTCACGACGGGCTCGAAGGGGCCGGTCACCTTCCAGAGGCTGGGGTCCCCGGCGAGGACGACGTCCATGTGGCCCGAGAGGACGAGACCCGGTCCCCTCCCCACGCCTATCTTGCCTATGACGTTGGCGCGGCCTTCATCGACGGCCTGTAGCTCTGTCTCGAACCCGGCGTCCTCGAGGAAGTCCTTGATCCACTCCGCGCAAGGCTGCTCTCTGGCGGGGGGCCCGCTGGTGTCGACCCTGATGAGCTCCTTGGCTGTATCTATGACCG
>CAZBUI010000159.1:0-5017 GCA_964495055.1 uncultured Candidatus Bathyarchaeia archaeon
ACCTGTCGTCCACCATCAGGGACCTGAGGCGCAAGCTTAGCACCCGGATGAAGGAGCTCAAGTCGTCGGGCTTCGACCTGCGCAAGTTCACCCAGTACATGGACGACAGCCAGGAGCGGGTAAAGCGCATCGACGAGGACATGAAAGCCACCCAGGAGAGCATCGAGCGCCTGGACTACAACATGAAGATGCTCCTGGAGGCCATGGAGAAGGCCCGGGCGGAGCTGGAGAACGAGCACGCCCTCAGGGCCACCCTGGAGGAGCGTAAGGCCCGGACCGTGGAGCAGATAGAGGAGACCAAGAAGCGCGTCGAGGAGCTCCGGGAGGTCAAACTCAGCGACGTGGCCAGCCTGGAGCTGGACCGCAACACGGTGAACCACGAGATAGGGCTCCTGGAGAGGCGGATCGCCGACATGGAGAACGACCGCACCATCCAGTCGGGGTTCGTGGACAGGATTCTCAGCCTCAAGATAACGGAGGCCGAACAGGACATAGAGCGCGCCAGGGACGAGATGGAGGCGCTGGGCGTCGAGGCCGAGGAGATACGAGGCCAGCTCGCCGAGGTGGAGAAGGACATAGCCGAGCTGGACGGGCTGCTCAGGGAGGTGACGTCCGAGGTGGAGGCCACCAGCAGGATATACGAGGGACACCAGAGGACCCTGAGGCAGATAGGCAACAGGATCGAGAGCCTGGACAGGCGGAGGGCGGACACAGAGCGCCGGGTCGGCGGCCTCACCCTGGAGATGGAGAAGGTCAGGCTGCAGGCCGAGCAGAGGCTCGAGGAGCTGGAGCGCATCGGGTTCGGCCGGGTGGAGACCGACGAGCTGGGCTTGGAGCAGGTGGAGAGGCGGCTGGGCCAGATAAGGAGCGAGAAGCGGGGCCTGGGCGCCATCAACCAGCTGGCCGTGGAGCACTACGGCATAACCAAGCGGGAGTACAAGCAGAGGAGCACCAGGATCAACGGCATGGAGGAGGAGAAGAAGAGCATCCTGGAGTTCATCGACGAGATCGAGAGGGAGAAGCAGGCCCACTTCATGAACGCCTACAACCAGATATGCGAGAACTTCAGCGACATATTTGGCAGGCTCACCGGCGGCGGCGACGGGCAGCTGGAGCTCCAGAAGCCGGAGGACCCGTTCAGCGGCGGCGTGGACCTCTACATCCAGTTCCCGGGTAAGCCCATGAGGCTGGCCAGCGGGGCGTCGGGCGGCGAGAGAAGCGTCGCAGCCATAGCGTACCTCCTGGCCGTACAGAGGTTCCTGAAGGCTCCGTTCTACCTGTTCGACGAGATCGACGCCCACCTGGACGACCTGAACACCAGCAGGCTGGCGGAGGTGCTCAAGGAGAACGCCGCGGACAGCCAGTTCCTCATGATAAGCCTCAAGGACGTCATGGTCCACAACGCGGACAGGATATACGGGGTGTTCGCCCAGAACGGCGTCAGCAGGGTGCTGTCGCTGCCCATGAGGGAGGCGAAGGTGGCGGCTTGACCCGGGAGAAGCCGTACTACCTGAGGCAGCCCTGGGACGTGCTGTTCAGGGAGAACAAGCTGGAGAAGGTTTCGCCTTGGAGCGTGAACCTGGTGCTGCTGTTGACGACTCTGCTGGAGGAGATGGAGAAGGCGGGCATCGACTTCAGGCTCGCCGGCACGGCCATCCACAGCAGCGTGCTCATCTACCTGAGGAAGGCGGAGCTGTTGCTCAAGATGGAGGAGCTGCCCCAGCCCGAGGAAGACGGGGACGACGTGTACCTGCCGCCGGCGCTGCCGCTGCCCTTCAGGTTCGAGCACACCACGACCACGGTGGACGACCTCATCGAGGCGCTGGAGAAGGCGCTCACGGACAGGTCTCGGAGCATGCAGCCCAAGCTGCCGGTGCTGCCCACGCCCATACCGGACTTCTTGGAGGCGGAGCAGTACCTCTTGGAGATAGAGAGCAGGGCAGACGACCTGCTGGAGGAGCTGCGGTGGAGGTACGAGCAGGGCGGCGAGATCAGGCTCACCCGGCTCGTGGCGGGGCAGACGTGGGCCGAGGTGGTGCGCATATTCATGATGCTGCTCTTCCTAGCGCAGAGGATGAAGATAGACCTCCTGCAGGACGAGGAGGAGATGGACATAGTGATCACGGTCACGGGGGACGAGGCGTGAGCCGGGCCGAGGAGCGGTACAGGCAGCGGATATGCAGCCTAGAGGCGGCCCTCTACTCGGCGGGCCGGCCGGTGCACGTCGAGGACCTCAAGTCGGTGGTGGGCACCCGGTCCGAGAGAGTGGTGAGGAGGCTCGTCCGGCGCCTCGCGGAGAGGTACAGCAGCCGCGGCGGGGCCCTGGAGGTGGTCCTCGGCGGCGACGGCAGGGCGGTCATGCAGCTGAGGGAGGAGTATGACGACATGGTCAAGCAGTTCAACAACAAGCCGCTGCTCACGGTGGGCCCCCTGAAGACGCTGAGCTATGTGGCGTTCCACCAGCCGGTGGACCAGAGGCAGGTGGTGAAGGACAGGGGCAGCCACGTGTACGGGCACCTCAGGATGATGGAGGGCATGGGGCTCATCCACCGGGAGCGCACCGAGGACCGGAGCTTCGTAATCACCACGACGCCCTACTTCGGGGACTACTTCGGTTTCAGCCACAGCCCGGCCAAGACCAAGCTGCAGCTGAAGCAGGTGTTCAGGGAGCTCAAGATAACGAAGCTGGAGAACGGGGACTCGGAGGACCTGGAGGGGCTGTTCGACGAGCTGGATGAGGAGCTGGGCGACGTGGAGGGGCTAGCAGACCCTGGGGATGGGCTCCCCGAGGGGCTTCCTCAGTATCCGCGTGCCTCCGACAACGGTTCTTAGTAGCACGGAGCCTGGGCGCTCCCGCCTCACCTCGCCTATGATGGCGGCGTCGGCGCCGTGCCTGGTTTTCTTGACGGCGGCCAGCACGTTGTCGGCCGTTTCGGGGCTGGCGACGATGACGGCTCTGCCTTCGCAGGTGACCTCTAGGGGGTCGAGGCCCAGCATCTCCGAGGCGGCGCGGACGCTGGGCTTGACGGGTATCCTGTTGGCGTCGAGCCAGATGCTGGTCCGGGACTTGGTGGCTATCTCGTTGAGGGCCATGGCTAGGCCGCCCCTGGTGGGGTCCTTCATGGCGTGGACCTCGCCGGCGCCCTGGGCGGCGGCCGTGGTCTCGTTTATGGGGGCCACGTCCGAGGTGAGCTGGGTCTCGAAGGATAGGCCCTCGCGTTTGGACATGAGGGCGATGCCGTGGTCGCCCACAGTGCCTGTGACTATGACCCTGTCGCCTGGCCGGGCCTGGCTATCGAGGACCCTGGGGCCGTTGAGGACGCCTACGCCGGTGGTGCTTATTATCATGCCGTCGAGGCTGCCCCGGGGCATGACCTTGAAGTCGCCCGCTATTATGGCTGTGTCGGCCTCGGCGGCGGCCCCGTTCATGGACTCGACGACCCTGCGGAGGCTCTCCATGGGGTAGCCTTCCTCGACGATGACGGAGTCCAGCACGGCCACGGGGCGGGCGCCCATGACGGCGGTGTCGTTCACGGCGCCGCAGACGGCGAGCCTGCCCAGGTCGCCGCCGGGGAAGAATATGGGCTCCACGGTGTGGCCGTCCGCGGTGAGTATTATCTCGGCGCCGCCGACCCTGATGCTGGCGCCGTCGTCAAGGGCGTCCAAGGCTATGCCGTCCAGCGCCTGGCGCCTCGTGAAGGTCTTGAGGAACAGCTGGTGGATGAGGGTCTCCTCTGTGGCGCCGCCGGCGCCGTGGCTGAGCTTCACCGTCTCGTCGGTCATGGCTTCTCTCCTCTATTGGCGTGCGGCATGTGTGATATATGTTGCTGGTGCCCAGCCGGCCCGGCTGGGGCGCTGCACGTAATAAAATGGGGGCTGCGCCGCCCGGCTGTTGCGCAGGTGGCTACTCTTTCTCCAGGTATACTTCCTTGTTCCGCACCGAGACCTGCACCGAGTCCAGATCCTTGACGGCCACGACCTTCTTGAGCTGGCCCGAGAGGTAGTTGGCCTCTATGCCCGTGCCCTCGACCCTGACCAGGCTGTGCTTGGAGTCCATGAAGGCGTCGATGATGGGCTCGTACTTGCTGCTGGCTCTGCGTTGCGGCTTCTTCTTGTCCGGCTTCTCCTCCACCGGCTGGATGTTGAACCTGATGTCAGACATGCATAGTTTTAGCTATGTGAGTGTAAAACGTTTTCCCATGGGCTCCCCGCTTCGACGTTCAGGCCCCTCCCCCGTCCACCGGCGTGCGTCTCCGTTATATGGACCGGTCAGCCCGGCATAGTCATGGACTTGGATGAGCTTGACGCGCTGTACAAGGCGCTGGGCGACGCCGGGATCATGATGGGCTTCGGCGGGGACTGCTGCACCAACATATCCAACCCCGGGGACCCCGACGACGGGGGCTGGCACCTCCTAGTCAGGGAGGACGTGCTGGAGGGCCGGTGGCCGGTCTTCAGGCGGGTGCTGGGCCTCGTGAGGAGCTGGGCCGGCCGCGGGGAGAGCCGCGTCCTCGTCCACGGCGACAGGGTGCCGGCGCCGGACGCGGGGCTCGTCAACGGCGTCATGGGCCGCGCAAGGGACTTCGACGACGTCCGAAGCCTTCACCGAGGAAGGCATCAGGGACCCCGAGACGCTGGAGATGGCTCAGAGGGTGGAGGCAACGGTCAACCCGGGGATCGAGGCGCGTTACGGGCGGATGATAGCGCCCGAGATAGTCGAGGTTACGACCGCTGACGGAGAAACCCATGTGAGGCTCGTCGAGCACGTGAAGGGGAGCCCCCACGCCCCCATGGGCCTCGACGAAGTCAAACAGAAGTTCAGGGCCTGCACCGCTTACTCGGCTAAGCCGGTGCCCATGGAGAACGTTGAGGAATTCCTAGAGGCGGCGACGGGGCTGGAGAAGCTTGGCGACGTCTCGTCGCTGATCGATCCACTGACTCCATAGATGACACCCATGGACGGTTTTTTATTATCTTCGGCGTATTTTCAACCGTAGATGGTCTAAGATGGTAACTT
>CAZBUI010000160.1:0-4941 GCA_964495055.1 uncultured Candidatus Bathyarchaeia archaeon
TTGGCTACCCGATCGCAGTCTCCCTAGACAGAGAAGTAGTGAACAGGCCAAAACAGGGAGGGTTGGGGCTGGAGAACACCAAGCTGTACGACATGGAGCCTTTCGCGGGGCCCGAGAAGCACATCGACTTCGGCATAGAGCTATACGACATGGAGTCAAGCTGGAAGTAGAGGTCACCCTCATCCTATTTTTAATAACTTCTTGTACCGCTCAGCGATGGTTATGCCTGAGCCGCCTATCTCGGTCCTTCCCTTTTTTATGGAGTCGATTATGTCCTGCAGCTCCGTGGACGGCGTGTCTATGACGGTGTAGGCTCTGCCTATGGTGTCGGGTATGTGGGCGTCGCTACCCCCCGTCATGGGCAGGCTGATCTCCTCGGCCAGCCTCCTGTTGAGGCCGCATATGTAGCCGTAAGGGAACTGGGCGCTGTTGGCCACCTCCACGGCGTCCAAGTCTGCGTGCTTGACGCTGTTTATGGAGACCCAGCTCCTGGGGAGGCCGTAGGGGTGGGCCAGCACCGCCGTCGCCCCCTGCTCGTGTATCTTGTCCACGGTCTCGGCTACGCCGAGGCCCGTGGGTACAGGCCCGCTGGGGTCCAGCGCGAGGACGTGGGCGCCGCGCGCAGTGACCTCCATGGCCGGCACCACCACGAGGTCGCCCCTCTTGTCGAGGGCCTCGGGCAGCCCCTCCATGGTGTCGTGGTCGGCCAGAGCGTAGCCGTGGAACCCGATCTCCTGGATGCGGCGGGCTATGGTGTCTATGGTGTTGGCGCCGTCCCGGGAGTAGACGGAGTGTATGTGGAGGTCGAGGGTGATCTTCAATGGTATTCCTGTTCCTATCCCTTGGCCCGCGTTATACGTATTACCATGGCCTCCTCCAAGGCCTCGATCTCGTCGTCTGGCACCTGCCTGAAGAGAGGCTCCGGCTTGCCCAGCTCGGAGCCCACATCCAGGGGCGCCAACGCCTGCTCAAGGGGCTGGTTCGGCGGCAGGCCGAGGAGCTTGAGTACCTTCTCGGCTTTGAAGGGGAGGACGGGCTCCATGAGGACCGCGATGGCTTTGGTCAGCCAGACGCAGTTGTAGATCACCTCGTCGGCTTCCTCGGGGCTTTCCTTGACGAGCTTCCACGGCTCGTGGGACTGGATGTACCTGTTCCCGTAGTCGGCTAGGCCGAGGAAGGCGTCGCATATCTTCTTGAACTCGTACTCGTCCAGGCCCTCCTTTATGGTCTCTATGGTCTCCTCTACCTGCCTCCTGGCTTCAGGGTCCACTGCTCCCATGGGGACGGAGCCGTAGCTACGGTGGGCGAAGAGGAGGCTGCGGTAGCTGAAGTTGCCTAGGCTACCCACGAGCTCCTTGTTCACCTTCTCGCCGTAGGTGCTCCAGTTGAAGTCCAAGTCACGGGTGTGGCCCGAGTAGCTGACTATGTAGTACCTTAGGGCGTCGGGGTCCAGCCCGTTGGCCAGATAGTCTTCCTCGACGTAGACCACGTAGCCGCGGCTCTTGCTGAACACGTGGCCCTCCACCTTCATGGTGCCCGACGCGATTATGGCGTCGGGGACGCTGTAGCCCGAGCCCTCGAGCATCGCCGGCCAGAACAGGCAGTGGTGGTAGACTATGCCGGGGCCAATGAAGTGGATGAGCTTCCCGGGGCCCTTCCAGTAGTAGGTCCAGTCGCCGCCTGTCCTCAGCGCCCACTCCTCGGTGCTACTGATGTAGCCTATGGGGGCGTCGAACCAGACGTAGAGGACCAGGCTCTCGTCGCCGGGGAACTTGATGCCCCACTCTATGCTGCGGGTGATACTCCAGTCTTTGAGGCCCTGCTCCAGCCACTGCTTGGCGTAGTTTATTGCGATGTCTGTACCGTCTAGTCCGTCCAGGAACCCCCTTAGGAACTCCTCGAAGGCCGTGAGCTTGAGGAAGTACTGGCGTGTCTCCTTCATCTCTGCTCGGGAGCCGCATATGCTGCAGTGGGGGTCCAGCAGCTCGCCGGGCTCCAAGTAGCGCTGGCATCCTTGGTCGCACTCGTCTCCTCGGGCGGTGGCCCCACAGTAGGGGCACGTGCCCCTGAGGTACCTGTCGGGGAGGAACCTCTGGCATGTGGGGCAGTAGGGTAGGGTCACGTTCCTGGGGTAGATGTACCCGTTGTCCAGCAGCTTCTGGGCTATCTCCCGCGTCCGGGCGTGGTTCAGGGGATCGTCTGTGCTACCGTAGTTGTCGAAGACGACACCCAGCCGGGGCAGTATGGCCTTGAAGTGGCTGTGGTACTTCTCCAGGACCTCCCTGGGGGTGACTCCCAGCTCCTCGGCCTTCACCGTGATGGGGGTGCCGTGGGTGTCGCTGCCACAGAAGAACACCACGTCCTGTCCCAGTTTCCTCAGGTATCTCACGAAAACGTCTCCGGGTACATAGGTCCGGAGGTGGGCTATGTGCATGGGCCCGTTGGCGTAGGGCAGCCCACAGGTGACGAGAACCTTCTCGTCCAAGGGGTACTTGTGGGATCTAGTTTGGTTGAGTCTTGTACACCTCTGCAACTATGGACAGCTGACCCTACTTAAGGTTAGTCCAACAGACGCCGTGTTTCAACCGTTCAACGGATGCCTCTCGTACTCGTCCATGAACCTTCTGCGCATAGACTCTTTCGCCTCGGGCTCCAGGAAGCTGGTCTCGACGGAGTCGAGGCTTATCTGGAAAAGCTCGTCCAGAGTGAACCCGAGGTGTCTGTGGAGCTGGAGGTACTCGTTGTTCATGTCGGTGCCGAACATGGGTGGGTCGTCGCTGCTCACCGAGACCTTGATGCCGTGGTCGATGAACCGCCTGATGGGGTGCTCGGCCCATAAACGGATGGCGCCGGTCTTGAGGTTGCTCACCGGGCAGGACTCTATGGCTATGCCTCTCCTGGCTAACAGCTTCATGAGCTCCGGGTCTTGTCCGGCGGCGACGCCGTGGCCTATCCTCTCCGGCTCCAGGTGCTCGACGCACTCCCAGACGTAGTCTACGCCGGCCCCCTCGCCTTGATGCGCCACCGTGTGCAGTCCCATCTCCCGGGCCCGCCGGTAGCACTCCCTGTAGGGCTTCGGGGAGTAGCCATACTCGCTTCCCCCCGTGTCGATGGCGACGACGTTGTCGCCCTTCTCCTCAACCAGGTCCAGCACCTTCATCCCCACTTTGGGCCCGTAGTTCCTCACCAGATCCACCCTTATGGTGCATGTGACGCCGAAATCTCTCTCCGCTCTCCTGATGCCCCTGTTGATGGCGTCCACCATCAACCCGTAGTCCAGGCCCCGCCTCACGTGGTCCCACGCCGAGAAAAGAGCCTCGACATGCCACACGCTACACGCCGCCTGGGACTCGATCATCTCGTATGTGATGCGCTCGTAATGAGATTCACTGGTGATGGAATCGTTCACCTTGCTGTAGACCTCCAAGAAGTGGGGGAAGCCGCTGTAGCTGTAGAAATCCTTGAGGTCTTCGACCGTCTCGTAGGGAAGGTCCAGCCCGCTGTCCCCTATGAGCCACAGGAACGTATCCGGCCTGACGGAGCCCACGATATGGACGTGCTGCTCCAGCTTGGGCAACGCCTTGATGGCTTCCTCGACGGACATTACCCGGTAATCCGCAGAGACGGTTAAAAGGTCATTCCCCGGGGGACCGACCGTAGCACTCCTTCACGAAGAGAAGGAAGATTATGGGCGTCGCCGCGGCTGTGATGAGCATCATGGCGTTGGACGCGCCGTAGCCGCCGGTGACGTCCACCAGGGCGCCGTAGACCGGCGCGATGAAGCTGAACCCTATGGTGCCTGCGCCGTTCACTATGCCGAGGCCGATGGACGCCGTCTCGGGGGGCAGCGTCTCGGGGATCATGCTGAAGAACAGCACCCAGAAGCTGATGCAGAAGTTGAGGGTGAACGATACCGCCACGTACAGGGCCAAGGGCGCCGAGGTGGGCAGGAGATAGAAGACCGCGAGCGCCGCCGCGTAGAGAGATGCGAAGCCGACTAGGGGCAGCTTCCTGCTCCTGAGCCTGTCGGAGACCGAGGCGACGACGATGCAACCGGGTATCCCCGCGAGGGTGCCCAGGCTGGCTATCTGGCCCACCTGGAGGTAGGTGAAGTCCTTGGCGTCCATGAGGTACTGGGTCACCCAGTTCATGAACACCCAGCCCGTGCTCGCCGAGATGTAGCCGGCGAGGAAGGGGTATATCCGGGGGTCCCTGAGCACGGAGCCCACCGATGCGAGTATAGGGTCGCGGCCGGTTCTGCGGGACATCTGCGGCTCCTCCCGCTCCTTGAGGATGAAGAAGTTCATGGCCCAGTTGACTACGAGTATGACACTCATACCCATGTAAAGGCGCCTCCAGCCGCCCAGCGCCTCCATGGCGATGGGGAAACCGATGTAACTGACGGCGTTGCCGAGGCCGCTCGACGCGCTGAGCACGCCTATGGCGGTGGCCCTACTGTCTGCGAGGAACCACGTGGAGATGAGCTTGACGGCGTTGATGTAGAAGGTGCTGCACCCCACGCCCACGAGGAACTGGGCGGCGAAGAGGAGGCCGTAGCTCGTGCTAACCCAGAATAGGAAGACGCCCACCACCGTCAACGCGGTGAACCCGAGTATCGTCTTCTTGGCGCCGAAGGTGTCGCTCAGTATCCCGCTGGGGAGCTGCATCAGGCCGTAGACGAAGAAGTAAGCCGAGACCAGGAGCCCCATGGCGCCGTGGCTTATCCCCATCTCCCGTATGAGGACCGGCGTCAGCGCCCCGGCCGCACTTCGAAGAAAGTTCTCGACGAAGTAGGTGACACAGATGGACGCCAGCAACACGGCGGCGTAGTACCTGCTCCTCTCTAAAGGCATCTGCTCTCGAAGACCTCCACAGCCTTAAAGTTATCGAAGAGGCTGCTGGTCATTTGCACGTTTGGCGGTTTCATAATGTTGCTCTTTT
>CAZBUI010000161.1:0-4709 GCA_964495055.1 uncultured Candidatus Bathyarchaeia archaeon
ACCGAGTCGGGAGGCGAGCTGTTCTCCAACGAGATAAGGGAGAGGTTCGACATCCCGAGGACCAGCGCATGGAGGATGCTGCGCCGGCTCCAGGGCCTGGAGATACTGGAGGAGAGAAAGGTGGGCGGACAGAGCCTCGTGAGCATCCACAGCAGGTACAGGAGGCCGGAGACGTGAAACACCTGTTCCGCTTCATTCCTACGGGTTCCTATAATACCGCGGCGCGGATGGATTGTAACAGTATGAAAAGAGTTGAAGCCGCGGCGCTGGTGCTCATGATAGCCGCGGCGGCCACGCTGCTACCAGTGTACAGCCAGCCCACGCTGACGGCAACACAGCCGAGCGTGTACGCCCAGCCCGGCGGCGTTTACACGGTGAGAGGCACCGCGAGCTCTGGGGCGCTGGTGGTCGTGGAGTTCACGGCGTCGAACGGCGACACCTTCTCCCACAACTTCACAGCCTCGACGACTGGACCGTACAGCTTCGACGTCCCACTGCCAGAGGACTTGGAGCCCGACGTCTACACCGTCAAGATCAGCGTAGAGGACGGCGTGGTCTCCACGTCGAGGGTCCTCGTCTCACCAATGACGGCTGGGGAGACGCTCCAGAACATGATCCAGAGCATTACCCGTACGAAGCAGGCCCTTGAGGCGTATATGGCGAAGCTTGAGAACGAAGGCGAAGAAGTGCCGGAGGCCGTGCTCAACGGCTACAATGAGGCCCAGGAGGCGCTCCAAGAGGCTCGAAGATACTACGAGGACGGTCAGTACGCGGCTGCTCTGGCTCAGGCGCGGCGAGCCCAGAACATGTTCCAGAGGGCGTTCAAGGCGGTCACCGAGCCCCAGCCATCCGTTTCAGATGTCCAGCCTTCGCCTGAGACACAGAGAGCCAGGGTAGCCTATGAAACCCTACGAAACCTATCCAAACGGCTGGCAGAGAACGGCTACAACACGACGGCCCTAGACGCGGCCCTAGGCAACATAAAGGGGCTTTTAGACGAGGCTGAGGAGAGGCACAGCCGAGGCGACTCCGAGGGGAGCCAGAGAGCGCTGAACGCCGCCGTCGAGGCGATAAACAGAGTCAGGACTAGGATAGAGCAGCTGTCCCAACAGGTCAAGACGAGGCTGGCCTCAAGGTACAAGGAGAGGCTGAGGACTAGGGTGGATGAGATGCGGCAAGTCCTGAACCAGTACCAGAACACCATCACCGACCAAGACAGAACCCAAGCCTTGGAGTCATTGACGACCACAGAACAAAAGCTCCAGCGGCTAAGGGAAGCGTTACAGACAGGGCAGGTTGACATGGACGAGATCCAAGACCTGAGCGACGACATAGAGGAGGCCGTCTCCACGATAGGGGACGAGGAGACGCGGAGTGCCCTCAGAGACATGGACAGGGCGCGTGCTTGGCTGGACGCTTGGAGGAACATGACGAGAACCGGCTCCACGCTCAGCCCAAGGGTCAGGTACCAGCTTCAGAACCACAGCAGGCTCCTTGTTAAATTGAGGCAGAGGCTGCTCAACAGCACCCAGACGCAGCCGGAAAGGGAGCCGACTAACTCTACCACTCCCTCTAGTGAAGGCTCTACAAAGACAGAGGCCACCCCAACGGATAAGAAAGCTTTGACTCCGTAAGGAAAAATACTTGTTCGGATAGCGCGATATCCTTCTGAAACGCTTTGGTGGACTGTTGGCTTCCCTACGGGGAGACGGAGGTATACGTCTCCGTTGACATGGATAACCTGATAGAGATACTTGACCCCATCACAGAGCAGGAGCCTAGGCAGGTAGAGGATGAGATAGCCCGGGCGCTGAACGATCCCAGCGGCGCAGCGACCCTGGACGAGCAGGTGAAGCCGGACTGCAGGGCAGCCATAGCCGTGGACGGCTCCATGACGCCGAGCCTGGCCTCCCGGGCCGTGTCGTCGATAGTGAAACGCCTGGTGGAGTTCATCGTCCCGCAGGACAGGATAACCATCGTTGTCGGTAACGGTGAGAGGGAGAGCGAGACGACTCCGCTGATCAGAGCCATACGGGGGACTGACGGCCTTTCCCAGGTTAGGCTGTTGAACCACACCAAGGCGACCACCAGTCTCGGCGACGCGGGTAAGACCGGCGGCGGTACAGCCGTCCAGGTCAACAGGGACTACCTGGAGGCCACGCTGAAGATCGCCGTCGGCGAGACGAGGCTCGACATACACTCCGGGTTCAACGGGGCGCAGAACGCTATACTCCCAGGCATATCCTCGCTCCAGACCATCCAGGAAGCCCGTAGAAACTACTTCAAGGGCGGCGCCATGCCCGGCGTCATAGAGCTCAACCCGATGAAGGAGGAGACCGTCGCCGCCGCGAAGCTGGCGGGCGTGGACTACGCGCTGAACGTAGCCGTGGACCCGAACGGCGGCTACCTCGACGCATACGCCGGCGGCCTAGAGGAGTCCTGGGGGAAGGCCGTCACCCGGCTCGGCGGCTCCTACGAGGTCATGGCAGAAGGCAACTCGGATATCACGGTGGTAAGCGCCGGAGGGGACAGGTTCGACTACAGCCTATACAAGACGGTGTGGGCGTTGGAGGCCGCCGCCGGGGTCACCAAGAAGAACGGGGCCATCATCCTCTTGGGGGAGTGCGGGGATGGCCTGGGGGCCGAGTCCTTCACCAGCCTGGCAAGGGTGATGGACCTAAACGAGTTCGAGAGGAGATACACCTACGGCGCAGACGGGCTGCACCTCATAAGGAAGGTGACCCGCAGCAACCGCGTCATACTTGTCTCGGCCCTGCCACGGTACCTCGTGGAGCCCCTGGGAATGGAGACGGCGCGAACCACCAACGAGGCGTACCAGCGGGCGCTGGCTGGCCGCCGGGGCAGAGACACCTACGTGATCCCCCACGGGTGCACCACCAGGATCACCCAATGAAGCCCTCCTAGAAAGGCCACAAAGCCACAAGGGTAAGCGCCATCAGCAGCAGGTAGACGAGGACCCCAAGCTTCCTCGACGCGCTGAGGGGGGACAGGTCGTCGAGCGGCTCGATAGACTCCGCTCTCCCTCATGAGAAAGAACGCCACAACCACCCCCATGATCATGCAACCCGAGATGACCAGGAGAAGCACCCCCGCCACGCTGATAGTCTTCTGCGACTCCCGGCCAACAAGCGCCCTGACCACATGACCACCGTCCAGCTGCCAAGCAGGGACGAGATTAATAAACGTGAGAACACAGCCCACCCAGGCAGCGAACCCCACAGGATGCATAACCAAGACAAAGCCCTCAGGCGCAGGCTGCACCAAGTTGGCGATGTACTCCAATATTACCGGCAGCGGGATCTGCTGAAACCTGACCTCAGCAAACCGCGTCATGAGCTCCGCATCTTCACCCTGAGGCACCACAAAGCTGAGCCGCAGCCCAATCACCCCCATGACCACCGTAACGAGGACCCCCGTCAGCGGCCCAGCCATCCCCAAATCGAACAAAGCATCCCTGTTCACCGGCGGCTCTCGCTGGGTGATCACGGTCCCCAAGGTCCCGCCCATCCCCGGCGGGGCGGGTATGAAGTAGGGCAGGCTGGCCGGGACCCCTCGACGCATCGACACGTACTTGTGGCCCAGCTCATGCAGGCCGAAGATGGTTGTTACCGCGAACGTGAACATCAGCGCGTTGACGAACACGGGGGCACCCTTCATAAGCTCCTCCGTGAGCACAGGGTTGCTGCTCCTGATGTAGCCGTCGAGGAAAACCGTTGCCAGGGTGGCGGCGAAGAGCACCAGGTTCAGCCTGCAGTCCTCTGCCTCAAACTCATCCCTGTCAAGGATGGATATATGGCAGCCGTCTACGATCCATCTGACCTTCGGAAGATAGCCGACGGGCCTCAACTCGTCCGCGAGCGCCTCGAAGGCTGGCTTCAAGAGACTCTGCCTGAACCCTGTGCCCCTAGGCTTAACTATAAAAGCGGGCGTCGAACGCTCCCAGTAGGCTTTCACTACCTCAAAGCTACTTCCAACCGCATCGACGTACCGGGGATCCATCCCCTCGACGACGGGCTTCTGGGTGCCCATCCAAGAAGACTAGCACAGGGCCCCCTGAAACCCATCTCTGAACCACGGATGCGATCTCTTTAAAAGCAGTAATAGGCACCTTCATTGGATAAATTTGGCCGATCCGGGATTCAAGGTGAGGGCGTTCGATATCAAGGACCTTGAACGCGTGATGCACATCAACTCCGTGTGTCTCCCCGAGAACTACAGCAGCTACTTCTACAGGGACCTTTACCAGAGGTACCCCGAGACCTTCCGCGTAGCCGAAGCCGACGGCACGGTCCAGGGATACATCATGTGCCGCATCGAGAGAGGCTGGTCCAAGATAGGCAAGCTTACCCCCGCGCGTCTCTGCCACATAGTATCCATAGCCGTGATACAGAACTACCGCAGGAGAGGCATGGGCAGTGAGCTCATCTCACAGGCGATGCGAAAAGGAAGAGAAGTCTACAGCGCGTCGGAGGTCTACCTCGAGGTGAGGATAAGCAACGAAGCGGCCATCGGCCTCTACGACGGTCTAGGGTTCAAGAAGGTGAAGCGGAACTATGGCTACTACATGGACGGGGAGGATGCCTGGGTCATGGCCGCCGCTCTCGACGATTTTTAGGAACCGTTATTTACCGCCCCACCCCAGCTTGTAGCGACCACAGATGCAAATGATCGACGCTGTAAGCATCGTG
>CAZBUI010000162.1:0-4706 GCA_964495055.1 uncultured Candidatus Bathyarchaeia archaeon
CCGAGAGCCCCGCCCCGACATAAATCTTGTAGCCCCGGTCTCCGAGCCTCACCTCAGCGGCGGCGTACTCAGCGAGGCCCATCGTGGATGCTTCTCCCCACCGCGTTCGCCACCTTTCCGAGGCGCTTCACAAGCTCCACGAGCTCCGGCGGCCTGAGGCTCTGGGCCCCGTCGCTCAGTGCCTTCTCGGGGCGCGGGTGCACCTCCACCATGACGCCGTCCGCGCCGGCGGCGACGCCGGCCAGCGCCATGGGGGCCACGAGGCTTCTAACGCCCGTGCCGTGGCTGGGGTCGATGACGACCGGCAGGTGGCTCGACTGGCGTACCACGGGGACGGCGGAGACGTCCAGGGTGTTCCTGGTTACCCTGCTGAAGCACCTGACACCCCTCTCGCAGAGCATGACATTCATATTTCCCTCGTTGAGTATGTACTCCGCGCAGCCCAGCCACTCCTCGATGGTGGCGGCCATCCCCCTCTTGAGGAGAACCGGCTTCTCGGCGGCCCCCACCCTCCGCAGCAGCGGATAGTTCTGCATGTTCCTAGCGCCTATCTGGAGCACGTCAGCGTACTCCTCCACCAGCTCCACGTCCCCCGGCGCCAGCACCTCGGTCACTATAGGCAGACCCGTCTCGTCCCGCGCCTCGGCCAGAATCTCCAGCCCCTCCTCGCCCAGCCCCTGGAAGCTGTAGGGCAGCGTCCGGGGCTTGAACGCCCCGCCCCGGAGCATGTGGCAGCCGGCCTGCTTCACCGCTCTAGCCGTCTCCATGAGCTGTTCCCGGCTCTCCACGCTGCAGGGCCCCGCTATCACTACGACTCCTTCTCCCCCTACCCTGTGGGGGCCGACCTTCACGACGGTTCTGTGGTCTGGGCTCTGCTTGGTCGCCAGCTTGATCCTGTCAGATATCTTCAAAGTCACTTTTTCTTTGCCTCCAATACTTGTCTCGCCGCCTCGGCCACCGCCTCCGGCGTCAGCCCGTACTTCTCCAGCAGCCTCTGATGGCTCCTGCTGGTAGATCCGAACCTATCCATGACTCCGACTCTTCTCAGGGGCGTGGGGTGGTGCTCCGAGAGAACCTCTGAGACGGCTCCCCCAAGCCCGCCTATCACGCTGTGCTCCTCGACCGTTACCACGGCCCCAGTCTCCTCGGCGGCTCGGATGACCGCCGAGGTGTCCAGCGGCTTGATGGTGTGCATGTCGAGCACCTTGGCCTCCACCCCGTCCCGACGCAGGGACTCCGCCGCCTGCAGCGCGACGTGGACCATGTTGCCGGCGGCCATGACGGCCACGTCGCCTCCCTCCGAGACTGTCTCCGCTCGTCCGATGCTGAGCTCGACGTCGTCGGGGTAGACGGTGGGGGTGGCGCCCCGGGACAGCCTCATGTAGACGGGGCCCACGTGGTCTATCATTCTGCCTGTGAGGCACCCCGTCGAGGCCGCGTCGGCCGGCACCAGCACGGAGAGGTTGGGTATCACCCTCGTGGTGGCGATGTCGGATATGGACTGGTGGGACTCGCCGTCCGCGCTGGGAGACAGCCCACTGTGGGTGCCCACCAGCTTGACGTTCAGGCTCTGCCTCGCGACCGTGTTCAGCACCTGCTCCCACGCCCTGCCCACGAGGAAGGTGGCAAAGGCGGCCGCGACGGGGATCTTCCCCGAGACGGCGAGGCCCGACGCTATCCCCACCATGTCCTGCTCGCTTATACCCACCTGTATGAACCTGTCCGGGTAAGCCTCCTTGAAGAACACCGTCTTGGTAGACTCCGAGACATCGGCGTCAAGGACGACTAGATTGGGGTCGGCGGCTCCCTTCTCCACCAGAGCCCGGCCGAAGTACTCGACCATCGACCTCAGCTGCAACGCTGGCTCCCCCCGGGCTCCCCAGGCTCTAAGTGATACATCAATTGGCGTCTCCAGACGGCTCTTCGAGGCATTTTAGGTCTCTATAAGGTGATTGTTTGGTAATAAATGTGTTTAAACCAATATTTTAGGAGAACTGGAGAGGGTCACCGCTCCAATATGAACTCCCTGCTCGGCGCTGTGGGCTTGCCTATACGCTTCTTCAGCATGTCCTCGCCCACCTTTGCGCCCACCTCCATGGGGTGCTGGGTCTCAAGCGCTCGCACCGCGTTCTCCAGCTTGTTGGCTGACTCGCTGTAGATCCTGAAAAGGGGCTCACCCTCCTCGACCCGGTCCCCTGTCTTGGCGAACAGCTTCACGCCGGCGCCCTTGCTACCGGGCGTACCCGCCGCCCTCGCGATCCTGACGAGGTCCCTGTTGTTGAACCAGAGGACCCTGCCGTCCCTCGAAGCCGGCACGTCGTGGGTGTACTTGCCAGGCGCCAGGTCGTCCAGGGTCACCTCCGGGTCACCTCCCTGAGCCCCTATAATCTCCCTCATCTTACCCATTGCTTTTCCCTTCGCCAGGAGGGTGTGGGCCATCTGTTTGCCGTCCTCGTGGCCCACCATCTCCAAGAGTATGCCGGCGAGGTTCGTGGCCTTGTCCACCAGCTCGTGGGGACCCTCGCCCATGAGGGTCTCCATGGCCTCCCGGGCCTCCAGCACCGGGCCTATATTGTAGCCTATGGGCTGGCTGCCCTCGGTGACGGCACACTCGATGTGCATGTCAAAGCGGCTGCCCAGCTCTATGAAGTCGTTGGCCAGCTGCTCGGCCTCCCCAAGGGCCTTGATCTTGGCGTCGATGCCCACCGGGATGTCTATGACGACATGGGTGCTGCCCATGGCCTTCTTCTTGCTCATGATGCTGGGCAGCAGCAGCGGGTCGATGCTTAGGGGGTACTCGATCCTGATGAACAGGTCGTCGGCGGGCGCTAGGTCGATGCTGCCGCCCCAGACGATGCAGGCGCCCACGTTCTCGACTATCTCCCTGATGCTGTCGAAGTGGAGATCCACCGGGGCTAGGACCTCCATCCTGTCGGCTGTGCCCGCCGGGCTGGTTATGGCCCTGCTGCTGCTCTTGGGTATGGTATACCCAGCTGCCGCGATGATGGGGACAACTATTAGGGTTGTCTTGTCGCCGGGGACGCCGCCGATGCTGTGCTTGTCCAGTATGGGGCTGCGGCCGAAGTTGAGGGTCTTGCCGCTCCATATCATGCTGCGGCTCAGAGCCGCGACCTCCTCCATGCTCACCCCGTGGACGTGAAGGGCGGTCACGAAGGCCGCGAGCTCTATGTCGCTCAGGCGCCGCTCCACCGTGTCCCCCACGATCCTCTCTATCTTCCACGACGTGAGCCGCTGCCCATTCACCTTCTCCCTGATATAGTCCACGCTCTCCGGGCGCCTAGCTAGCTCGACGCTAACCATCTCTCCCTCGGAGACGCCGAGCCGGTTAGTCACCTCCCTGTAGAGGCCCAGCTCACCCGGGATGTTCTCGGTGCCAATGTTCAGGATGCATATGACGTGGTTCTCACCATGCCTCAGGAAGATGCGGTCGCTGCTTATTACGCCGAGCTCGGCGGCGTCCTGCTGGTTCATAACCACCACAAGTGGTCCTCCTGCCTCGATCTCAAGGGGGGCTGCCTTCAGCTGCATTCGTTCACTCCTCAGAACAATGTGATATTTATTCAGTAAAGGTAAAAACATACTGGAAGACTAACGCATATGGAGACCCTGATTTGCGTTACATAGACTTCGTCGATCTAGAATACGAGCCAAGAGAGACGGACCTCGTCTGCATGTTTCACGTCGAGCCCCGAGGACAGCCCCTTGAAGTCATCGCAGGCGGTGTGGCCGCCGAGAGCAGCGTGGGGACCTGGACGGAGCTGTCCACAGAGGAGCCTTACATGAAGCGGCTCGCCGCCAAGGCGTACAGCATCGAGGGGAACGATATCAAGATAGCATACCCGCTGGAGCTTTTCGAGCCCGGCAACATGCCCAACATACTCAGCAGTGTAGCCGGCAACGTCTTTGGCCTCGAAGACATAAGGCACCTGAGGCTCAACGACATCCACTTCCCTAGGGAGCTCGTGAAGAGCTTCCGTGGGCCCAGGTACGGCATACAGGGAGTCAGGGAGATAATCGGCGTTAGAGACAGGCCACTCGTGGGCACCATTATCAAGCCCAAGCTGGGCCTGGTCACGGCCGACCACGCGAGGGTGGCCTACGAGGCGTGGACCGGCGGCTGCGACGTGGTCAAGGACGACGAGAACCTGAGCAGCCAGAAGTTCAACCCCTTCGAGGACCGCGTCGTACAGACCCTCGAGGCCAGGGACCGGGCAGAGTCCGAGACGGGTGAGAAGAAGGTGTATCTGATCAACGTCACGGCCGAGGTGGAGGAGATGAAGCGCAGGGCCCAGTACGTGGAGGACCACGGCGGCAGGTATATGATGATAGACATACTCACCACGGGGTGGAGCAGCCTCCAGGCCATGAGGGACGAGGGGTACAACCTCGTGATACACGCCCACAGGGCCGGCCACGCCGCTTTCACTAGGAGCAGGGTCCACGGCATCAACATGGTGGTCCTGGCGAGGGTGGCCAGGCTCCTCGGCGTGGACCAGCTCCACGTAGGCACAGCTGTGGGCAAGATGGCTGAGACCGAGGAAGAGGTCAGAGCAAACATAGCGGCGTGTAAGGAGCCCATGCACGGCGTGCGCCCCGTGCTGCCCGTGGCTTCGGGCGGTCTCCACCCGGGGACGGTGCCCAGGCTCGTGGAGATATTCGGCAACGACACCGTCATCCAGGCAGGC
>CAZBUI010000163.1:0-4675 GCA_964495055.1 uncultured Candidatus Bathyarchaeia archaeon
CGGCGCGGAGTGGCACCGGGCGTCCGCAGACGGCAAGCAGTTCCTTTACGTGGGCTTCCACGGCATCACCCGTGACATAAGGAACACGGAGCCGGATAGCAGCGGCGAACGCGTCTTCTACGTGCTCTGGAGGGCGGGGGTCAAGAAGATACTGGGCACGGCGCTCTGCGGCAGCACCAACAGGCTGCTGGACCCGGGGGACGCCGTGATCCCCGACGACTTCGTGGACTACACGACGAAGCGCCCCCAGATGCTCATGGCCAGCCTCCGGGACAAGGGGCTGGACGTGCCCAGGATCAGCTACAGGCTCCGCCAGCCCCTCTGCCCCACGCTCAGCGGGCACCTGGTGGACGCCTGCAAGGATGCGGGGTTCCCCCGGGTGTTCAAGCGGGGCGTCGTGGGGGTGGCCGAGGGGCCCCGGCTGGAGAGCCCCGCCGAGATCAGGATCAGGTATCAGAACACGGGCATAGACGTGGTGACCATGAACCTGGTGCCCGAGGTCTTCTTCGCACGGGAGATAGGGGCCTGCTACGCGGCGCTGGAGCTGGTCTCCAACTACGGCGAGGGCCTCGTGGACCCTAGGTGGGAGGGCTCCACGGCGTTCAGCGAGTTCCAGAGGCGGTGGAGCAGGCCGGCGGCGGAGGCCCTGCTCGGAGCAGTGAAGACCATGGACCCCGACGATGACAGCTGCAGATGCCGCGGGCTGCGCTGGGAGAGCATCCTGCTCTAGCCGATCACATCCTTCATCAGCCTGAGGTGGTTCCCGCCCAGGATCTTCTTTATGTCTGCTTCGCTGTACTCCCTTTTCACGAGCTCCATGGTTATGCCCGGCATCTTGGAGGCGTCCTCAAGGCCGAGTGGTGTTGAGGGTATGCCGTCGAAGTCGCTGCCGAGGCCCACGTAGTCGGGGCCGACGAGGCCCACGATGTGGTCGATGTGGTCCACGACGCCCTGCAGCGTTGCCTTCTCTGGGTGGACGAAGCCTGGGGCGAAGTTCATCCCCATGACGCCTCCGTTCTCGGCCAACGCCACGATCATCTCGTCCGTCATGTTCCGGGGGTGGCCGCATACGGCGCGGCTGTTGCTGTGGCTCGCGATGATCGGGTTCTCGGTGTGGTCGAGGACGTCCCAGAAGCCCTCGTCGTTTATGTGGCTCACGTCGATTATCATTGAACTGGTCCAGCTCCTCGACTGCCTGGACGCCGAGCTCGCTGAGGCCGCCGCCGGTGCGCCTGTCCGCTACGCCGTCGGCCAGCTGGTTCCGTAGACTGTGGACGAGGCCCACCATCCTGACGCCGAGGCGGTGATAGACGCCCAGCATCTCTATCCTGCCCTCGATGACGTCGGCTCCCTCGATGCTCAGCAGCCCGGCTACCTTGCCCTTCTTCTCGGCCTCCAGTATCTCTCCTCTGCATGTCACCGGAGTGAGCAGGTTGCATGCCTCGCACTCCCTGTAGAACCTGTCTATCATCGTCAACGCGGTCCTGAGGGGGTGTCTGGGGGTCCTGCTGCGCTCGCTGGAGAACGCGAAGACTTGGCAGTCCACCCCGCCCTCCAAGAGACGCGGCGCGTCCACGTGGCCCAGGTTGCTTCTGGCGCATATGCCTACGTCGCTTCTGTCGCCCCACATGGAGTCCCGGGGCCGCGTGAACTCGGGCAGCAGGCACTTCAGGGTGTCGCAGTGGATGTCAACCACCACGGCTTCCCTGTGCAACTTCACGGCGTCCAAGGCTTACTATCACCTGACTTCATGGATGAATATCGGTGGGCTGGTTTTATAAACGATACATGCCCCCTTATGGCGTGGTTTGAATGGTAAAGGTGCCCGATGATATCAGGGAGTCCTTCAGGGCTCAGAAGGTGATCCCCATGGCGACGGTGAACGGTGAGGGTGTGCCCAACGTCATCTACGTCGGTGTCTGGTGGTGGGAGGACGACGAGACGCTGTGCGTGGTCAACAACTACCTCAACAAGACCCTCGCCAACATCAGAGAAAACGGCCGCGTAAGCTTCGTGTGCTATGGTAAGGGGAGCTACCAGATCAAATGCGTGGCCGAGGAGGCGACGGAGGGGCCGCTCTACGAGAAGGCCCGGGAGCTGGCGACAAAACGCGACAGGCCGCTGCCGGGAAGGTCCGCCATAGTCTGCAGGGTCTCAGAGATTTACCAGGGCAGCGGAGGGAAAGGAGCGGGGGACAGGCTGACCTAGCCCTCGGTTTTATATCACGAATCGGCTGGGCTCCTCGTCGCGCTGCTTGCCGAGGCCCTTCTTCATGCCGTAGTCGGTTATGTCGCGGTCGTACTCTACGAACTTGGTGACCATGTCGAGGATGGTGTCGCTCATCTCCTGGAGCTCCTCCTGGGTGAACTGGCTCATTACCTCCGGGCTGTTGACCCACTGCATCCAGCCTCCGAGGCTCTGGCTCAGGGCGCCGAAGCTGTACCGCATGGTCCTGACGAGGTCGAGGCGGTCTTGGCCGCGTTTCTCGCGCAGCTCCCTGAGCATGTCCAGGGTCTTCTGGCTACGGTCGATCCAGCTGACGTTCATCTTGTTCGGGTGTTTTACGGTCCGGTGCGTATTAAACTGTGTGGAACAGGTGAGGATTTAAATCTCGGCCCAGTTAGAGTTTGTCGGTGCTGCCGGGGTCGCTTAGCCTGGTAGAGCGCCAGCCTGGAAAGCTGGTGTCCGCAAGGACTCAAGGGTTCGAATCCCTTTCCCGGCGCCAAAAACATATCACAGAACCATACCGGCGTTTCATAACCGTTTTACAAGGATAAATCTTAGACAGTTATGACATGTCAGAGCTTAAGAGGAAGTACTTCACGTTCGAGGAAGAGGAGCTGGAGTGGATAAACCCTCTCCTCGAGGAGTGGAGCGATGAGAACGAGGGGAAAAACCAGAGCGACCTCGTACTGCAACTGCTGAGGAAGTACAGGGACAGGGAGCCAGCGCTGAAGGAGACGCTGGACATGGCCGCCAGCTCCATGAAGGAGAAGCTTTCGGACTACTCGGTTCGATCCAAGGACGTGCTCGACGACGTCGTTGTGAAGTCCAAGGACGGCCTGCTGACGGTTCAGAGCAGGGTGCAGTCCGGAGGATCGCGGCTGATGGACCAGCTCCGCAGAGTGGAGTCAGACTTCCGCACGAGGCTGGAGGACATCAAAGCGGAAAAGAAAGAGCCGGACGACGACCCCGAGGAAGAGTAGACTCGACTCGTCCACGGATAAGGCGGCCCTCAAGCCACCGTGATCGCTGCAAACGAGTCGTCATAGGGCCCCAGCCGCTATTCATGAACGAAGTGAAGCTCGACCCCGTCGGGGTCGGAGAAGAACACCGTCATGCGCCCAGCCCTCCCCGCTATGGGTATGGGCGGCGACTCGAAACGGATCTTGTCTTTGAGCCTCCGGTACACCTCGTCTATGTCTTCGACCCTGAACCCCAGGTGCCTGAAACCTATGTCGGTCGGCCTCCTGGCTGGGCGGCGCGTCTCCCTCCCCTCGGGGAGGCACATGAGCTCCAGCTTGGTCTCGCCCAGCATCATGACGGCGACCCTGTCCTCGGGTCTCTGGATGGTCTCCACGTGGCGGAAGCCTAGGAGCTCGTAGAATCCTATGGAGCGCTCCAGATTATCTGCGACTATTAGTACGTGGTCGAAAGCTACTCCTGAAGCCATCGTTCTCACGACCTGATCATCCGGGCTCCACTCTTTTATAATGGGTGGCGTCTCCCGGTCAACGTTACGAGACGCCGCGTGCATCTTCGTAGGGTGGTGTGGATGCACCGAGCACGAGAGGGTAATACTTTTTATAGTAAAGATAATACTCTACTGGGATGGTCTCGAACGACACGCGCACAGAGATAGAGGAGATGATAAGAAGCGACGACCTAGCCGGGCTGCTCAGGATGACCGCCCTCGTACACGGGCACCACTGCGTGGGCAGTGCCATGGGCGTCATGGCGGGGCACCTGGCCATGAAGACCCTGGGGGTCGTCGAGAGCACGGGCATGGAGCACCTCATCGCCATAGTGGAGACCAACAGCTGCTTCAGCGACGGCGTCCAGATGGTGACCGGCTGCAGCTTCGGCAACAACAGCCTGGTCTACAGGGACTACGGCAAGACGGCGTTCAGCCTCGTGGAGAGGAGCGGCAGAGGCGTCAGGGTCTCCGCGCGACCCGACCTAGGGGACCTGCTGAAAGACAGGAACCCGGAGACTCAGGAGCTGTACAGGAGGATCGTGAACGAGAGGGACGCCACCCCCGAGGAGGAGGCCCGCATGATGGAGCTCAACAAGAGGCACTGCTTCCAGGTGCTGGAGACACCCGTGGAGAAGGTGTTCAAGCTGGAGCGTGCGGAGGCGGAGCTGCCGAGCTACAGCCGGCTCCTCGACAGCCGCATATGCGCTGGGTGCGGCGAGAAGGTGATGGAGACAAGGGCGGTCAAGAGAGCCGAAGGGTACTACTGCCTGCCGTGCAGCGGTGAGGGCTACGGCCAGCTGGACTGGGCCGGCATTCACTGCAGGGAGTCAGGGACTGCCCACGATAAAGTTAAGGACGGATCATGTTAGATCGAGGTGTGACTGGTTTGAACGAGAAAGAGGAGAGACTAAGGGGGCTCATAGAGCACTGGGCCCACCACAACGACGACCACAGGGACAGGTTCCTGGAGGCGGCGGC
>CAZBUI010000164.1:0-4669 GCA_964495055.1 uncultured Candidatus Bathyarchaeia archaeon
GTAGAGGGGGTCGTATATCAACGCCTTCCCGGTGCCGCCGTCGAGCCGAGGCTGGCGTACGAGCACGGAGGCCGCCGATACTGCTAACAGCAGCATAGCCATCGCCAAGCCCAGCCTGAAGGCCGTCCTGAGGTGTCCCACTTCATTATTGTCCAGCCATCAACCAAAGTAACGGTGGAGTAACCCGCCCCACGTCAATACGGTTACACTGGCCCGGTTTCTTTTTAACCGAGGCTTTATTAACGCCCCCGCGTTACGAGAAGAGACAATTTCGACACACGCCGCTGATTGACATGAACTTCGACGAACTAGAGATCAAACAGGAGATAAAGAAGGCGCTCAAGGAGATCGGCTTCGAGGATATGTTCCCCATCCAGGAGCACGCCATACCGCCCATGATGGAGGGAAAAAACGTGGTCGGCCAGGCCAAGACGGGCACAGGGAAGACCGCGGCCTTCGCCGTCCCCATGCTCAACACCCTGAACCCAGACTCGGGCAGCGTGGAGGGCTTCGTGCTGGCCCCCACCCGGGAGCTCGCCCAGCAGATAACCGACGACATAAACACCTACGGCCGGCACACCAAGATATGGGCCACCCCCATCTACGGCGGCGTGAGCATCCAGGGCCAGTTCAGCGAGCTCAGGAAGAAGCCCACCATAGTGGTGGGGACCCCCGGCAGGATCATGGACCACATGAGGCGGGGCACCCTCGACTTGAGCCACGTCAAGACCGTGGTGCTCGACGAGGCCGACCGCATGTTCGACATGGGGTTCTACGAAGACATAGAGTGGATAATGAGACAGCTGCCCCGGCGGAAGCAAGTGAGCCTCTGGAGCGCGACCATCGACGAACGCACGCAGAGGCTCTCGGCCCGGTTCATGCCGGACGCCGTCACCGTGAACATGAGCCGCGACGAGATAGGGCTCACCACCATCAAGCAGTACTACATGGTGCTGGCTGCCCACGAACGGGAGGACGCCCTCAGGCGGCTCATAGAGTACTTCGACATAGACAGGGGCATCGTCTTCTGCCGCACCAAGTACATGGTGGACAGGCTCTCTAGCAGCCTCAGGCGGGCCGGCTTCTCCGCCGAGCCCCTCCACGGCGACTTCACCCAGGCGCGGCGGCAGCAGATGCTTGAGGGATTCCGGAACGGGGACTACGAGCTCCTGATAGCCACGGAGCTGGCGGCGAGGGGCCTCGACATCGAGGACGTGCCCTTCATCATCAACTACGACATCCCCGACGATCCCCACATGTACTTCCACCGCGTCGGCAGGACCGCGCGAGCCGGGAAGAAGGGCACCGCCATTACCTTCGTGATGCCGGACCAGGAGTACGAGCTGGAGCGCATCAAGGCCATAACCCAGACGGAATTAGAAAAGTTCGCACTGCCTCCGTCGTTCCTCTTCTAGGCCGGCGTCTCATTTATAGCCCCACGCGGGACATCTGATCCCATGAGCGGTTACTTCGCGGCGCAGCCGCCGCCGGGAGAGATTAAAGAACGGATGGAGGGTTTTCAGTCTTGGCTTGAGGTGGATCTGGACGCCATAGGCCATAACCTGATGCAGGTCATGGAGAGGACGGGGCGTGAGGTCATCCCCTGCGTCAAGTCCAACGCCTACGGCCACGGCATAGTGCCCGTGGTGGCGTACATGGCGACGCAGGGGGTGGAGACCGTGCTCGTGGCCAAGCTGCACGAGGCCCTCCAGATAAGGGAGGCTGGGCTGGACGTGGGCATAATGAACATCGACCCCCTGTTCACGCCCGAGCAGTTCGAGACGGTCGTGAGGCTGGGCGTGAGCCAGACCATATACCAGAGGAAGCCCGCGAGGATGCTCAGCGAGGCCGCGGGGAGGCTCGGCGAGACGGCGTCCCTGTGGGTGAAGGTGGACACGGGGCTGGGTCGCGTGGGCGTCAGGTGGAGCGAGGCACCCGACCTCATTGAAGAGATAAGCGTGCTGCCGAACCTCAGCATCGAGGGCATTTTCTCTACGCTCTCGGAGGCCGAGGAGCTGGACAGGAAACAGGTGCAGCGGCTCCTTGCTGTCGAGGTGGAGCTCGCCGCCAGAGGCGTGGACGCGGGCAAGAAGAGCATAGCCAGCAGCAACGCCGTCTTCCACAAGCCCTACGCGTATCTGGATGCGGTGAGGCCGGGGCTCATGCTGCTGGGCCTGTACCCGGAGGAGACGGACAGGGGCCAAGGCATCGAGCTCAGGCAGTCCATGTGCTTCAAGGCCCGGATAGAGCACGTCAAATGGGTTGAAGAAGGAGAGGCTCTCACCTACAGCCGCAGGTTCGTGGCACCCAGGCGCATGAGGGTGGGAACGCTTCACATAGGGTACAGCGACGGCTACCCCCGGGGCCTCACCAAGAAGGGAAAGGTCAAAGTAGGCGGCGAGATCAGGCCGGTTCTAGGCACGGTCTCGGTGAACCACTTCCTCGTGGACCTCACGGACACGGGTTGCGAGCCCGGCGACGTGGTCGAGGCGGTGAGCAGGGAGGGAGAGAACGACGCCAGCAGCCTCTCAGCGCTGGCGGGCATCATGACTTACAGCCTCGCCAACCACCTGAGCCCCCTGCTGCCCAGGGTCTACCTGAGAGGTGGCGAGCCGGCGGCCCTCAGCGAGCCCAAGCTCGTCGAGAAGTAGCCTACCTGAAGGAGGGCATGACCTCCTCGGCGAAGGCCTCCATCCCGGAGACCAAGTCTCCTCTCTCCTTGACGACGAAGTTAAACATGAAGTGGTTCACACCCGCGTCAAGGTAGCTCTCGACGCCCTTGATGATGTCCCTTGGGGCTCCTATGAGGCTCCACCGGGACTCCTCGTCGAACTCCACAAGCTTCTTACCCTCGCTGAGGCTCCGCATGTGAGCCTCGGCTGGGCTGTCAAAGTATCGTCCAAGAGCCTCGTCACGTGTCGCCCCTTGGCAGACGGTGATCTCCTTGACGACATCGATGTCTGAGAGGCTTCTTCCCTGCTCCTTCAGGAACCCCTCGAGTCTAGGCAATGCTTCCCTGAACTGGTCCGGGTAGAGCCCGGGTATCCATCCCTGGCAGTTCTCCGCGATGTACCTGAGAACCCTGTCGGTTGTCAGGTGGCGTCCTAGATACACGGGGAACGGCTTCTGCAGGGGCCTCGGGTAGAACTGTACCTCCTCGAACTCGACGTATCTTCCCTTGTAGGTGGCGGGGTCCTCGTTGAACAGGACTCGCATGGCTTCGACTCCTTCAATCATCCTTCCGAGGCGGTGCCTGACTCCGAGGGCTCGGGACTCCTCCGCGTAAGCGCCGGTCCCCACCCCGAGGAGCACCCTGCCTCCTGAAAGGACGTCGAGGGTGGCAAGCTGTTTGGCACACACCACGAGACTGGGCGTCCTCCAAGGCAGCACGAATACACCCGTAGCCAGCTTCACCCTCCTCGTGGCTGACGAGACCGCAGCCATCGCGACAATGGGCTCAAAGAACGCCGGCTTGGGCCTCACGTGGCTGACGTAGTCCTGAACCGTCACGTGGTCGTTTCCCCAGACCGAGTCAAAGCCCAGCTCCTCGGCTTTAACAGCAGCCTCGACGACGGTCTCCCTTGAAGCGAACCCCGTGGGAACCATCAACCCCTCCCTCCCCGTGGGGAGCGAAACACCGAACAACACCAACACCCCTTCACCTTTCCTATGCGGCAACTGATCATGCTCCACCAACCTTTTAACGGTAACCAGCCACCGGCGGAGGAACTTAAGACCCCACGCACCCACCATTAACCATGGTCAGGTACGGGACTCAGCTCTCGCTGGACCCCGGCTGGGGCGAGATACATAAGGCAGGCGGCTACGCCTCCACCCTAGAAAGCCTCGGGTATGACTGCATCTGGTGCCCCGACGAACGCTTCGAGAGAAGCCCCTACACGCTCCTATCCTTGGCCGCCCTCCACACCGAGACCGCGCGGCTGGGCGTCTCCGTCACCAACCCCTACACGAGGCACCCCTTGATCACCGGAGCCGCAGCCGCCACCCTCAACGAGCTTTCAGCCGGAAGAGCAGTCATCGGGCTGGGGGCGGGCGCCTCAACCCTGTTCGAGAGACACGGCGTCGAGCGTCCAAGCCCGCCCCTGACGGCGATACGTGAAGCCGTCCAGATACTCCAGCCCTTCCTACGCGGCGAGAAGATAGACTACAAGGGAGGCGACCAAGGCGCGGGAAGCCCCTACATGGACTTCGAGTCCAGACCCGTCCCCATCTACATAGCCGCGAGGGGCCCGAGACTCCTCAGGCTGGCAGGGGAGGTGGCGGACGGCGTCATCATCGGCAGCCTCGCCTCAGAGCAGGGGCTCGGCTACGCGCTGGAAAACATCGCCATGGGGCTTGAGAGGACCGGGCGAAGCCGCAGGGACATCGAGGTCGTTTTCTGGGCCTACACGTCCATCAACGATGACGTTGAGCAGGCGAGGAGCACGGTGAAGCAGCTAGTAGTATCCTCCATGTGGAGCAGCAGAAAGATCATCGACAGGCTAGGAGTCGACGCGGCCAAGTGGAGACCGATAGAGCAGGCCATGGTTCAAGGGTTTAAGCATGGTCAACCCGCATCCAAGGTCTACGAGGAAGCCGCGTCCATGCTAAGCCCGGAGACCATCGACGAGTGGTCCGTCACCGGCTCCGCGGATACAGTAATACGCAG
>CAZBUI010000165.1:0-4658 GCA_964495055.1 uncultured Candidatus Bathyarchaeia archaeon
TCCGCCTTTGAATGCTCCCTGATATTTGTCGTCAACTCGCTGGTCATATACTTCAAATTGATCCTGAAATTTGCACGATAGCGAGGATCTACCTCCCTTAGAACCCTTTCCTCGTACTCTCCTAAGATATCATCATCTCTATAAGATTCCAACTTGGTCAACGGAATTGCAGTTCCCGACGAAATGAAGTCTCTAGTCCCAGAAGGAAATCGTATCCGGTTTAAATAATCGCTTGTTCTCTTCTTGAGAACCCTGCATTTTATCTGAATACCTAGATAACTCGACATAGCAGCCAATGCGATGAGATGAATTGGAGTAACCCACCTTGCAGAAACCTCCAGATCTACAAATCGTTCGCCTTCAGATCTCACTCGGTTCATCTCAGCGAGATTAACATCCATCTCGGCCAAAATACTCATCAGATCAAATTCCTGAGCGATCTTCACAAATAATAAAACAGAATCACAAAGCTAAGAGTCTTCCATATAAAACAGTTTCATTTTCCAGTATAAAGTCCGAGATTCTAATGTTGAAAAAACACCATAAATCCCGGCTCAGAATATCTGCTTGTACGTGCCGCTCTTCAGCATGTAGAGGAGGTCCGGCATTCTGTTGCTCTCCACGATATCGTCGTAGGCTTCCGGGTAACGGTCCCGTACACGCGTATACTCGTTGGGCTGCACGATCAAAACAAGGTAGTACAAGCTTCCGTACAGCTCCCTGAACAGCCTGTACTTCTCCGTTACCTCCTCCTCGTGCCCCTTCCTCCAGACGCCGTGGGGCTCAAGCACCACCTGCCTGCCTCCGACCCGATATTCTGGCAGAATGAAGTCGGGCCGGTACGTCAACCCGCCTCCCAGGCTGAAGCGCTGGCCTTCGAAGTAGAACATCATCTTCTGCTTCTCCAGAAGCTTCCTGAGGTTCCTCTCGAACCCGCTCTTCTCCCTCCCAACGATGTCGTAGGTCACTGGCGGCGTCCCCGTCAGCCGCTGGACCTCGTCCAGGAAACGCAGATAGTCCAGGAGGTCGCCCAGCGTCGGCTCCTCCTCGGCCATCCACCGCCCCAGCATGTAGAAAGGGTAATCGATCCTCAACGGGTCCCCGGGGGACAGCCTCCGGGCGTACTCGGTGACCCGCTCCCGGGCCTCCTCACGGTATCCCATGTCAACCCAAGCATCTGAGCCCATGGCCTCGCAGAGGCCGAGACACGAAGCCACCTTGACGACGTACGACGTCAACGCCGCCTTCAGCTCAGCCAAGTCGAAGCCATAGATCCCCAGGTCGGGATGGGGCCTCGTCAGCCACCTCAGGTACATCCACGTCTTCTCGCGATACACACCGCCCATCCTCGGGATATCCTGAAGCCTGGACGCGAACCCATCGGGGTGCGTGAACCCCTCTGAGTATCCGAGGAGGTCGCCGCCAGCCTCGTCCCGGACCCACGCGTTGACGCCGGCCAGAACCGCCCCGATCCTATTCCGCTCGGGCCCATAAGCCCGGTAGAACCTGCTCCGCCTAACAGCGTCGTGAAGACGCTGGGGATCCGTCTCTGTGAACAGGGAGCCCTTGAAGTGTCTGTGAAGATCGATCATGAGGGCCCTGGCGTTCTCGGATCTGCCGACGAGCTCGGTCTCCGTGACCGCCGCGTTCAAAAGGAAGTAGTGGGCGGCCCTCCCATGGGCCTCCTCCCCGTCCGCGTAGGGGTCGAAGAGCAGCCTCTCCGAGATAGCAGGGTCCCACTGGGCGCAGCATATCCCGTTGTTGTTCTCCACGTACCCCCTGAGCAGCTCATCGACCTCAGACAAGGCGACACCAAACACTTCACTTTATGGAGATAAAACAGTAAAGCATTTACCATCCTCAAAAGTGCCTAGACCCATAAACAGATATCTTGACGGAGTGGATCGTGACGTGTCGAAGCCTGAGCAAGCTTGGAGGCGAGACCCAGCGCTCTGGGCCTTCGGCATCCCACCATCAATCAGGGACCTGGTTAAACCCCGTAAAATCATCGACATGCTCTCAAATGTCTGCTCTCTCGGGTTCTTTCACCCATAATAAGAATATGATGCTGCCCAGAATTCCAACTATAAAACTCAGGATAAACGGAGACTGTGGCGACAAAACGTCATATAGATAACCTCCTAGAATAGGCGCGGGGGTGTTAAAAGCCCCGTTAATGTACCCATCAATCCAAGAACACTCCCCCTAGTATCGACTGGAGCCACCTCCGTGACCAACGTCTGCCAGACGGGCCCCCCAACAGACCCCATAACGTTACCCCCTAATCCTTCACCTACGCTTCCGATGATGCGTGTACAGGCAACCCCAAGAAAATCGGAGGACAAAACGTATCCCAAACTCGCGGATGACACCGCCACCTGAGACAAGATGATAAGCCTCTTCCTGCCTACCTATCAGATATCAACCCGCTGGGAACCATGAAGCAAGCCGCAGCGAAATTCGCGATCATACTGACATAGCTCCACTGCATCATGCTCAGCCCCACCTCCTCGACACTATACACGACCACATAGGACCAGAATACCTGAAAACTAAAACTGCTAAGAACTGAAACCAAGACAAGTTTCCAGATATCCAGAGACATCTCTCTGAACACGGATAATGAAAACCTCGTCTTCCGGTCTGCATCAGAAGGTTGTAAGTCAACCGTCTCCTCGATATACCGCCACCTAATCAGGACCACCGGAATGGAGAGCGCCGCCGATACCAACAGCCCCCATTGCGTACCCTGCACCACCCCCATTTGATCAAGCAAATAGCCGCCGAGAGGCATAGCCACAACTATGGCCAAATACCAAAACATGGTGTATGCTCCAAACCCCGTGGCTCGGTTCTCTTTCGGCAAAGAATCAGCGATCAAGGCATTAATGGCAGGCATAGCGAGGGCAGAGCTGGAGGCTATTATGGACCCGATAATAAGCATGGTCCAATGCGAGGAATACCAGTTTATAGCTTCCCATGTTCAGCAGGATCGGAGGGATCAGGCTCGCCAGGCTGCCCCCGATGATCCGCCCCAGCCTGCTCGCGGTTCCGAGAACCCTCCCATGCCATTCCGGGGGAGTAGCGTCCACGGCGTAGGAGTCCGCCGCGATGTCCAGGAATGCCCCGGCCGTGGTCACCAATAGGATGGTGGGGAGGAACGTGATCCAGACGGGCATGATGGCGGGGTCGAAGAACAGGAATATCAGGGCTCCCACGAGGTACAGCAGGCCGGCTGCGAGGAACCATGGAAGCCTCCGATAGAGCCCGCCCCTGAACCTGATGGGGAAGGCGTCGATGAGGATCCCTATGAACATCTTCCAGCTCCAGGAGACGTAGATGAGGCCGACGAAGAGAGCGACGTCGACTGTGGCGAGGCCCCTCTCTTGGAACAGGAAGAAGGGGATCCAGACGGAGAAGACGACGCGGGTGTAGCCGTTTACGAGGTAGGCGAGGCCGTAGAGGCCGGCCACCAGCCTGGGTTGCCAGACGGTGTTGATGAGGTCTGAGACCCGCTTCTCCTTGGGCGCGGTCCAGTAGGTCACCCCCTTGGCTTCGAACTCGCTTCTCCATCGTCTGCCCAGGACGAGGAAGACGCCGTATGCGATAATGGTGCATGTGAAGATGGCGATGCCCAGGATGTACTGGAGCTTCAGTTCTTAAACCCCTGTCAGATGGTGATATGGGTGGATCTATGATTCTTATAAACGCATGTGTGCGCGTGCACTTTTTTATTGAATATGATCTTACCCATTTGAACGATAACTACGTGTGTGCAAGAAAAGGAAAGAGTCGAAGAATGTTTCTACCGTCTCCACTTCTAAGTGGGTTCGAATCCCACCCCCGCACCATACTTCTTGCGTCAGTGACCTGTAATAACGCAAAAAAAATTGGTGGATTACACTTTTGTATATGATTCTTCTGGAAATAACCTGTTTTAGGGCTTGTTTTGTTCTTGGGGCTTTGGATTCGCCTTAGGTGCTGGGTCCCCCCCTTCCCCTATTTTTACCTCTAATTAAAGTTGGTTTCGAACCCAACTCCTAGGTATAAATGGCGGTGGGTTTTACCTGAACCAGGTGAAGTGAGGATTAAATCTTCGCCCCACACAGAGTCCTATCTGCGTGCACTCAGATGAAATAGTTAAAAGAGTTCCGAGTAAATGACGTCTAGGAAAGATGAATCATGAAACACAGGTTATGGGACATGTCATGGATGGAGGCCGAAGAGGCCTTCAAGAGGAGCGACACCGCGATCCTCCCCGTGGGCACATTACACGGCCACGGCCCCACCCCTATAAGCATCGACTCCAGCTCGGTGGCCTGGCTCGCCGAGAAGGTGGGGGAGAGGACGGGCCTCGTCACGCTGCCTCTGATACCCTTCGGGGAGAACGACAAGCAGAAGTTCTACCCCGGCTCCATCACGATAGCCCCGGAGACCCTGGAGCGCTTCTACTTGGACGTCTTCAGGAGCCTCAACAGGAACGGAGTCCGGAGGATCATAGTCCTCAACGGCCACGGGGGAAACAGGGAGACCCTCATCAGGGCCGGGAGGGCCGCCAGGGACTTCGGCGTCGTGGTCGCCATCCCCGAGTGGTGGAGCATCGCCAAGGAGATACTGCCCGAGCTCCACCCGGAGAAAGGCTCCTATATGCAGGAGCT
>CAZBUI010000166.1:0-4647 GCA_964495055.1 uncultured Candidatus Bathyarchaeia archaeon
GAGGACGCCCACATAACCACGGGGACCGGGGCGGCGCTGGAGCTCGCCGTCGCCGCCTGCATGGCCGGCGACGACTACGGTAGGTGGATGAGGCTCCCCGACACGGAGGGCATGAGGAATGAGGTGCTGATGCCCCGGGGCCACGTGATAGCGTACACGCCCCAGTGGACGGCGTCCGGCGCCAAGACCGTGGAGTACGGCCAAGCGGGGCACCTCAGGTCGTTCAAGGATGAGCTGGAGTCTTTGATATCTGATAGGACATGCTGCCTAGCATATACAGTCTCCTATAACACGGTGCCCCGTGGCGTGGTGCCCCTAGAGGACCTGATCGAGCTGGGGGAGAGGTACGACGTGCCGGTGGTGGTGGACGCGGCCTCCGAGCTGCCGCCGGTCTCCAACCTCCACAAGTATACGGACATGGGCGCCGACATAGTGTGCTTCAGCGGAGGAAAGGCCGTCAAGGCGCCCAACAACACGGGCTTCATGGTGGGCGGCGGCAGAGGCACCGACCTAATTGAGGCTGTGAGGGGCCACACCTTCCCCCACAGCGGCTGGGGACGGGGCCACAAGATAAGCAAGGAGCAAATAGTGGGCCTCGTCGTCGCCCTCGAAATATTCGTCGAGGAGGGTGATAGCCTCTACGCGGGGCAGATGGCCATGGCGCGGAGGATGGCTGAGGAGCTGGGGAGCGTGCCCGGGTTGGAGGTCGAGGTGATACCCAACGACGAGAAATATCACGAGCACCCGTCGATGCCCCACGTGCCCAGGGTGCTCATGAAGTGGAGCAGAGATGAGATGAGGATGTCCGCGGAGGAGCTTGACGCGGCTGTGGCCAGGGACGACCCGCCCGTCTACCTCAGGAACTCCTTCTACTACGAGTACTACACCGACAAGGAGTGGAGGCTCATTGACACTTATTACCTCCGACCCGAGGAGGAGAGGATAGTCGTGGACAGGATCGTCGAGGCTTTCCGCGGCGGGTGAAGACCGCCCCACGTTTTATCCCTTATCTGATGGGCGACGTTCCCCCCTAGCCACCGTCTTTATCCGTTGATCCCTCGGACATAGCTAAATGATGAGCCTGATTTTGGAGATCCTTCTATGGGTCCCCTATTGTTCGGCGTCTGCATTGAAGCTGGATAAACTAGGGACCTTTTCTCCACACCTTTACTCAACCAAGGAGGTTGTCGAGCAGCATCATCACGAGGAAACCCATCAAGAGCCCGAAGGTGGCCTCCCTCTCGTAGCCCTTCCTGTGGCTCTCCGGGATGATCTCGTCGCTCACCACGAATATCATCGCCCCCGCGGCGAAGGCGAGCCCCCAAGGCAACAGGGGCTCAGCCACCGACACCAGTGCTACGCCCAGGAGACCCCCAACGGGCTCCACCAGACCCGTAAGCGTCGCTACCCAGAGGCTGCGGCTCCTGCTGTAGCCCTCCCTCATTAGGGGAAACGCCACGGCCATTCCCTCTGGTATGTTCTGCAGCCCGATGGCTAATGCGATGAGCAGTCCTCTGCCGACATCGCCGCCGCCGAAGCTGACGCCCACTGCGAGGCCCTCCGGGAAGTTGTGGATGGTGATGGCGATTATCATGAGCATGAGGCCCGAGAACCGCGTGGATTCGGGCCCCTCGGTCCCCGACCAGAAGTGGGTGTGAGGTACGTATCTGTCGATGAGATGGATGCTGAGGGCGCCCAATCCCAGACCAGCCGCCGTGACCCACACCCCCGCCAACCCGATTGCTGGGACGAGGAGGCTGAAGCTTGATGCAGCCAGCATCACCCCCGCGGCGAATCCCAGCATCACGTCGAGGAGCCTGTCAGAGACATCCCTGAGGAACATTATGGGTAGAGCGCCCAGCCCCGTGGCGGTTCCCGCGGCGAGGCTCGCCAGAAAACCGTATGCGATGATGTTCACGCTGTGTCGCCTTTATAGACCAGCGGTTTCAGGGATATTGATGTTGCCCTGATGTTTTCTGGTTTGTCTTGATTCGGCGTATTAAGCACCTCTATGAACCCATGAGAAAACTGGGGGGCGTCCCGAAAGGCGTCGTATGGGGCGGGCCTACCTCAGGAGGCGGGGCATCCTCTCCCTTATGAGGGGCTTCATCTCGGCCACCGTCTCCCCGGCGGCGTCGAGGGCCTTCTCCAGGTCCTCCTCCGTCTGGACAGCCGAGACGTTGGGGTGCCCCAGTATGAAGACGCCTCGGTTCATCATGCCCAGGTTGAAGACGCTGAACAGGCCCCTGTCGGCGGTCCTCGAGGTCTCGTGGTCCACCACCTCCCGGTCCGTCCAGGCTATAGAGAACAGGGAGCCCACGCCGCCCACGTGGGCGGCGACGCCTTCACCTGCCAGAGCCTCCTTCAGTCCGTTCCTCATCGTGTCGCCCATCCCGGCAATCCTCTCGTAGACGCCGGGCTTCATCTCCTTCATGACGGCGAGGCCGGCCGCCATGGCCAGGGGGTGGGCGTTGAAGGTGCCCGAAAACCCCAATATGGGCGACGCCGTCTCGGGGAGTCTGGCGGCGGGGATGCTCAGGGGGCTCAGCACCTCCTCGGTGGACGCGTAGGCGCCCACGGGGAAGCCTCCACCGATGATCTTGCCCATGGTGGTGATGTCCGGCGTCACGCCGTAGAGGGCCTGGGCGCCGCCGTGGCTGAGCCTGAACGAGATAACCTCGTCGAAGATGAGCAGCACGTCGTTGTCCTCGGTGGCCTCCCTGACGGCCTGCAGGAAGCCGGGCCTGGGCGTCATGTCCCGCATGGTTGGCTCGACTATGACGGCGGCCAGCTCGTGCCCGTGCCTCTTGATGGTCTCCTCGGCGGCCTCGGCGTCGTTGTACGGGAAGTACACGGTGCGCGCCTTCACCTCCGGCGGGATGCCCACGGTGTCGGGGGTGAGCGGCACCGCGTCCCAGGAGCCGTGGTAGGCCCCCACGCACTTGGCGAGCAGCGGCTTCCCGCTGTAGGCCCTGGCGACCCTCACCGCCTGCATGTTGGCCTCCGTGCCGGAGGGCGTGAAGCGCACCCTGTCCGCCCCCTTGAGCCTTCCCGTCAATTCCTCGGCGAGCCTGGGCTCCGTCTCGGTGGGGGCGCCCAGCACCGTGCCCTTCGTCCACTGCGCCTTGGCGGCCTCCACCACCCTGGGGTGGTTGTGGCCCAGGATGAGGCTGGTGTTGTTGAAGTTGAAGTCGATGCGCTCGTTGCCGTCCACGTCCCAGTTGCGGCTACCCTCGCCCCGCCTCAGGCAGAGGGGGAAAGGCTGCCAGTAGAGGGCCGAGCGGGTGTTACCGGACGGGAGAACCCGTTTAGCCTTCTCCCAGGCGCTGAGGGAGCCCGGGTTCTGGGCGCGGTACTCTTCTAGAATCTTCATGGATCTTCAGACGCCTAGTGGGTACATAAGCTTTCAACGATGCTGAAATAAGACACAACGTTAGCAGTAGCCGCTGTTGTGCAGAGAACCGATAAATGAACGGTCCGCCCATCAACACTGCAACCATGTCCTCCACGTTCGACGAGGCGGCGGAGCTCATCAAGCTCATGTGGACGGAGGAGACGCCGAGCTTCGAAGGCAGATACTACAGCATCAGGGAGTCGTGTTGCCGCCCCAAACCGGTTCAGAAGCCCCACATGCCCCTCATGGTAGCCGGAGACGGAGAGCGGCTCACCCTCAGAACAGCCGCCAAGCACCGGGACATGTCCAACTTCGCCCACTGGGTGGGCACACCCGAGACATTCAAACACAGGGTCGAGGTGCTTGAAAGGCACTGCATGCGGGTGGTACGCAACCCGAATGAGATCAGGAAGACGTGGGCCGCCTTCGTCTTCATAGACGAGGACAGGGTAGAGCCGAGGAGAAATCCGAATCCCTATTTAGCGGCCTCGGCTGGACGCCGCCGGCCAGGGGCCTCGTTGGCGACCCGGAGACCGTCACTCAGAGGATAAACCAATACGTGGATGTGGGGGCGACGCTTTTCATACTCAGTTTCCTGGGTGGCGACTGGGAGAGGGACGCCCGTCTATTCATGGATGAGGTGGCCCCGGAGTTCAGATAGGCTCGGCGCTATATCGCCTTCGTTTCCCTGAGGCGCTCAACCTCCTCTGGGGAGAGCCCGGCGAGGCTCGTCAGCACCTCCTCGGTGTCCTGCCCCAGCACGGGCGGCGGAGAATGAATACTGCTATCGCTCTCAGAGAACTTGAGGACCGCGCCTATCTGCTTAATCTTCCCGACTGCGGGGTGTTGCACCTCCTTGAGCATGCCCCTCGCGAGCACCTGGGGGTCTCTGAACATCTCGTCCAGCCCGTAGACGGGGCCGCACGGGAATCCCATGCCCTGCAGCCTCTCAAGCCACTCGTCCCTAGGCCTCTTCATGAACTCCTTTTCCAGCAGCGGTATGAGGGCGTCCATGTGTTCGACCCTTAGGGCGTTGGTGGCGAACAGGGGGTCGCCGCCCAGCTCTTCAGCGCCCATGGCGTCCGTGAGCATCCCCCAGAGCCGGTTGTTGCCGCAGGCGATGAGTATGTACTTGCCGTCGCCGGTGGGGAACGCCTGGTATGGCGCTATGCTCGGGTGGGCGCTGCCCATCCTTGGCGGGTTGACCCCCGTTGCGAAGTAGTTGTCCTTTGTTTAAGACACGCAGACCACCG
>CAZBUI010000167.1:0-4626 GCA_964495055.1 uncultured Candidatus Bathyarchaeia archaeon
CATGACTATGGGGGCCCGGTAGTTGGTGGCCTGGGCCACCACCTCGTGCATGTACGCCAGCCCCTGGCTGCAGGTGGCTGTGAAGGTGCGGGCCCCCGCCATGGACGCGCCCAGGGCGACGGCCATACAGCTGTGCTCGCCTTCCGTGTGGACGTACTCGGCTTCCAGCTCGCCGTCGGCGACGAAGTCGCTTATGTACTCGATGATGGTGGTCTGGGGGGTGATGGGGAACGCGGGCACCACCTCGACCCGTGCGAGGCGTACGCCGTGGGCCACCGCCTTGTTCCCGGGCATCACGTCGAACTCTTGGCTCATTCTGTCTCCTCCTTCACCATCTCTATGGCGTCCTGGGGGCACTCGTTGGCGCAGACCCCGCAGCCCTTGCAGAACCTGTAGTCTATCACGGGCTTCCCGTCCTCCCCGGCCTCTATGGCCTGCTCGGGGCAGTAGGTCACGCACAGCCCGCAGGCTACGCACTTCTCGTAGTCGATGACGGGCTTGTACACCCTCCAGTTGGCGACGTACTTGCCGCCCTTGCTGGATATGTCGTTCAGGATGAGTCCCTTTATCTTGGCTTGGTCTACTTTCGATAACATCTCTAGTACTCCTCCACCTGCGCCCGGTCGTACCCGGCCTGGGCCGTCACCTTGTTGGGCTCCGCGAGGTTCGGGGGGAACCTCTTGTCTATGGCCTTGAAGATGCTGTCCATCTTCAGCAGCCCCGTGGCCTTGGCGAAGGCGCCCAGGATGGTCGTGTTGGGTATCGGCCTCTTGATGATCTCCACGGCTATGCCAGTGGCGTCAACTACGCCCAGCTTCCTCAGGTCCTTCTTGAAGACGGCCTTGGCCTCCGCCGGCGTCTTCGTCGTGTTGTAGACTACGACGCCCCGCTCCTGGAGGCCCTGGGTTATGTCCATGGCCTCGGGCATGGGCGGGTCCAGCACCAGCAGGTACTCCGGGTGGTATATCATGCTGCGCGTGGCCTCGTCCTCGCGGCCTATCTGGGCGAATGCCAACACCGGGGCGCCCCTGCGGGCGCTGCCGTACATGGGGAAGGCCCTGCAGAACTTGTCCTCGTAGCTGGCCGCGATGGCTATGAGCTCGCCGCAGGCCACCACGCCCTGGCCGCCCATGCCGTGAAGCCTAATCTCCTCTACCATACTAATACCTCATAGAACCTTGGAGCGAAGAGGGGTACTTGTACGCCCTATCCATCTCACTCTAATGGACTTAGAATCCTACAGTAATAACTTATTCGGATCGTAATGCGCGAAGGTATTTACTGTAAATATCACCCTTATCTATGAACTAAGGTTAAGTTATTCGCTCCTCGGATGTCTATAGATGCACAGCGTCATACGCCGTCGGCTTTCATTTGCCGTCGGATGTCGTGAGCCAGTCCACCGAAGATCATCAACAACACGGGCACAAACATGGCAGCGGCAAGCGGCTCCATGGGCTTCAGGTACATGGCATCGCTGACGCCTAGAACCGTCAAAACAAGCATGGCGAGAGAAATAAAGGCATACACCACTAAAGAGAACGGGAAAAGACTGGCGAGCCAGAGCCTAAGTTGGGCTGGAAGATGTGTGCGCCACCAGTGAAGTGGCTTACCGATCCTCGTAGCCAGGGCACATGACACCAGAGAGAGATCGATCACCCAGCCTCCTCCGACAAGCATCTGCGCCGCAGAGAGCCCCCACAAGATCAACGCCCCGTTCTCCTTATGCACACACCTCACCGACCAATAAATGACCAGACAGCTGACGGCTGCCGCCAGCACCCCCGTCAGGAACATGTTGGGGACGACGGTGACGCGAAGTATGTGAAATCGTCTGCCGTGGCGTAGTTCGAGCCGATGGTGCTGATCACGAGCCCGGTGGGAGCGACACCGCCTTGACGGACCTCAAACAGCCCGGCTATCACGCCGGTTAACCCGCAAAGGACTCCGAACGCGGCGACGACCAGCCTCGTCCCGTCAACGTCGTGCCAATTAAGTCGTCTCATTTACCCATCCAATAGTTCCTGGTATGACCTCAAAACCGGTATATCGTTCTCGGGCCCCAGGTCCGACAGCTTGGTCTCGCCGGTCAACACGAGGACGGTTAGAATCCCCGCGGCCTCCCCCAGGGGTATGTCCGTGTAAAGCCTGTCACCGAAGAAGACGCACCCCCCCGGGTGAACCTCCCAAGCGTCAAGGATCGCCTGCATCATCTCTGTTGACGGCTTGCCGCCCGTGTAATCGATCTCACGGCCCGTCGTGGCCTTGAGCATGTTGGCTATGGAGCCCGCGTCGGGGATGAACCCGAACTCCGTGGGGCACCGCAGGTCCTTGTTAGCCAGGATGAACTCGACGGACGGGTCCATCAGGAGCCTTGAAGCAGTCGAGAGCTTCTGGTAGTCCAGGGAGGTGTCAAACGTCACGACCACGGCCTCCGGGTTCTCGTCCGTCAGCTCGAACCCGTGTCCCTTGAATAAGGCCTGAACGGACCCGGTTCCCAAGAGGTAGATTCTGTTGAGGGCCCGCCTTGAGAGATGATTTTTCACCTGATCCAGGGGCGTGAACAGGTGCCGTGCTGTGAGCTCCCTGTCCAGCAGGTTAGACAGGTTCCTTAGGTGGTCTGTCTTGGATAGGGACGTGTTGTTGCTGAGGAAGCAGTAGGGTCTCCCTTTTGCCTCTATGGTTTCAAGGAAAGGCAAGAAGTATTCAACGAGTCTATCCCCGTTTTTTATGGTGCCGTCGATGTCAAAAATGAACAGGTTTTTATCGAGTATTTCCTTCTTGCGGAGACTCATTTCATGTTCTAATGCGGCATTCTATAAATTGTTATGGGGCTGGGCCATACTCTAGTTTATATTAGCCTCGAGGCTGGGCTATCTTCCCCATTCCGGATTCTTGTTCATTACACTCAGTTCCTCAATTTAAGGATTGGAAATCATTATTCCATCTAAATACTCAATATTTTCAGGTAACTTGGTACAAGGTAGCCCGGGGGAGATTCGAACTCCCGTCTAAGGCTCCAAAGGCCTCCATCCTTGTCCACTAGACGACCGGGCTCCAGCACCCAAAATACCCACCCACACCTATAAAACAATACCACAAAACAACAACCCTATAAAACCCGGGCATCAAAACATCAACACATATGTGTCTAACCAAGACCCAGCTAATAAAACTCAAGACAACAGCCCAAACCATCAAACCCACCATACAGATAGGCAGAGAAGGCCTAACCCCAGGCCAGCTAGACAGGATCAACCAAGAGCTAGCCCACCGCGAGCTAGTCAAGATCAGGTTCAACCACCACAAAGATCAGAAAACCCGGATCAGCCAAGAGATCACGGCCAAAACCCAAGCCACACAGGTGGACCTCATAGGAAACACCCTGGTTCTCTACAGACAGAGCCCAGACCCAGAAAAAAGGAAACACCTCATCTAAACCCAGACATTTGGGACACCAAAATGTCTTTTATACGGGCAACTCGGTCTCTGAGTTGAAGGAGATGAAGATAGACGAGACAGACGCCGCCATACTCCGCGCACTCCAGCTAGACGCCCGCACCAGGTACACCGAGATAGCCAAATGGTGCGGCGTCTCCGTGGACACCATAATCAAGCGCTTCAAGAAGCTCAGGCGCAAAGGCATGGTGAAACGCACCACCGTCCTCCTGGACCCGAGAAAGCTCGGTGAAGAGGTAATAGCCAACCTCAGCATAGACGCGGAGCCAGCGTGCATAGACGAGGTCATCGGGTTCCTCAGAGGACAGGAAGGCGTCACCTTCGCCACCCACAGCATGGGCAGCTACGACATATTCGCCATAGCCATGAAGCGCAGCATGAACGAGATGAACGCCCTCAAGGAGACCATACAGAGCCACACCAAGGTCAACGACGTCCAGACAAACATATGGGTAGACCAGTTCCTCCTCTGCCCCCAGAACTTCGAGCTAGAGCCCCTGCTGGAGGAAAAAACATGAACGAGCTGGACAGGCAAATAGCAGAGGCCCTCACCGCCGACGCCAGGCTCAGCTTCAGGAAGATCGCGGGCAGAGTCGAAAAGTCCACGGACACAGTGATCAACCACTACAACCAGATGGTCGAGAGAGGAGAGATCAGGGGAACCACCGTGGTGGTCGACACCGCCAAGATAGGCTACGAGGGCGTCGCGGCGTTCCAGATCGACGCCACCACAAGCAAGGGCGCAGACCCCAACGCCATCCTCGACGCCCTCATAGAGATGCCCAACATCATAGTGGCCACCAAGACCGTCGGGGAGCACGACCTCCTGGCGCTGGCCGTAATCCACGACCTCCCCCACTACGCCCAGATGGGTAAAGAGATCGCGGAGATACCCGGAGTCAAGGACATAAGCTCCAACATCTGGCCCGCCACGGAAGAGATCTGTCCAAAGTACTTCATAATCTAGAGGCCGTCAGCGTCTAATGGCGGAGAGCACCCTGTACCCGCTCTTCTTGTCAACCACCTCGTGCCTGCCGAACCACTCGTCAAGGAAACCCTCGAGTGTCCGGCCCCCCTTATTGGACTGGACGACCAAGAGGATACGGCCGCCCACGGCGAGGTGATCACGGGCGCGAGAAAGAAACTCGGTGACACTGAGACCGATCG
>CAZBUI010000168.1:0-4615 GCA_964495055.1 uncultured Candidatus Bathyarchaeia archaeon
CCCGAGATAGTGGCGGGCTCGACGCGGATGAAGGCGGGGACGGCCCAGAAGATGGTGCTTAACATGCTGTCCACCGCCGCCATGGTCCGGCTGGGCCTGGTGCACGACGGCTGCATGGTGGGGGTTCAGGCCACCAGCAGGAAGCTCGTGGAGCGAGCCGTGGCTATGCTGACCGGGATAACGGGCGTCGAGGAGGTGGAGGCCAGGGGGCTGCTGGAGGCTGCCGGCGGCGATGTCCGCGTCGCCGTGCTCCTCGCGTTGACCGACATGACGCCCGGCGAGGCGAGGGAGTCCCTAGAGGGATGGGTGTCGCTCCGGGAGGTGTTGGAGAGGAGAGGTGTAAAGACGTGAAGGGCATTCGTAATGCTTCAGCTGGGGGTCGAGCTTGACAGTCGAGACCGGGCTAGAACGGTTGCTCAAGGACCCGGCGAGGTACGTAGGGTCCCAGTCGGTGGCCCTAGTAACCAACCAGACGGGGGTGACGCGTAGCCTGGAGCCGGCGTTAGACGCGTTCCACGAATCACCCGGGATCAGGCTGGCGGCGGCGTTCGGCCCCGAGCACGGGGTGAGGGGCGACGTGCAGGACGCCCTGGGCGTCGAGTCCAGCGTGGATGGGTACACCGGCGTCACGGTGCACAGCCTCTACGGTGACCACTTGAAGCCCACGTCGGAGGCACTGGACGGGGTGGACGCCATGGTGTTCGACATCCAGGACTGCGGGGCGCGGTTCTACACGTACGTGTCCACCCTCACGTACTGCATGGAGGCGGCTCAGGAGAACGGCGTCTCATTGGTGGTGCTGGACAGGCCCAACCCGGTGAACGGGCTGGCGGTGGAGGGGAACATACTGGAGCCGGGCTACGAGTCGTTCATAGGGCTGCACCCGTTGCCCATCCGCCACGGCCTGACCGTGGGCGAGCTTGCTCTGTTCATCAATCGGGGCGTCGGGTGCGACCTCGCCGTAGTCGAGATGACTGGCTGGCGGAGGGGAATGTGGTACGACGAGACGGGGCTGCCGTGGGTGCAGCCCAGCCCCAACCTGCCCACCCTGGACACGGCGACGGTGTACCCCGGCACCTGCTTCTTCGAGGGCGTCAACGCGTCCGAGGGCAGGGGCACCACCAAGCCCTTCGAGTACCTGGGCGCCCCCTGGGTGGACGGCAGGGCGTGGGCGGCCGCCTTGAATGATCTCGGCCTACCCGGCGTCGGGTTCAGAGCCTGCAGCTTTACCCCAATGTTCTGGCGTTACAGCGGCGAGTGCTGCGGCGGCGTCCAGGTGCACGTCACGGACCGCGACTCGTTCAGGCCCGTAGAGACCGGCCTCCACCTGCTGAGGACCCTGATGGACCTCCAGCCGGACGTCTTCGCGTTCAACGAGCCCACCTACGAGGAGAGGCGGCACTTCGACCTCCTCGCCGGCACCGACCGCCTGAGGCGCAGCCTCACGGAGGGCGCCGCGGTGGATGACATCGTCGCCTCATGGATGCTTGGGCTCACGCGCTTCAGGGACGAGTGCGGCTCCATCCTGCTTTACGGGGAGGCCACGGCTTGACCGGATATACTTTGAGGGGCACCGTGGTTACGCCCTTCGAGCTCATATCCCAGGGCCAGGTGGAGATCGCTGACGGCAAGATAACTTACGTGGGGCCAAGGAGGCAGCCCCTCGGCGAGATCAGGGACCAAAGCGATCGCCTCATATGCCCGGGTCTCATCGACGTCCACGTCCACGGCGGGGCCGGCCACGACGCCATGGACCAGGACCCCGACGCCTTGGAGGCCATCTCAGGGTACCTCGCCGCCGGCGGCGTGACGGGGTTCTTGGCGACGACCCAGGCCGCCCCCAGCGCGGAGCTGCAGGAAGCCGTGAAACGCATTGCGGCTGCCGCCGAGACGGGGCTCGCCGGGGCCACGCTGCTGGGGCTTCACCTGGAGGGCCCCTACCTCAGCGGGGAGAGGCGGGGCGCCCAGCGCGGCGACCATATACGCGCAGCCGACATCGGGGAGCTCGATGCGCTCCACGACGCGGCGGGCGGCTGGATGAAGATTGTGACCCTCGCCCCCGAGGCCCCGGGGGCCCTGGACGCGGTGGGCTGGCTGGCGGAGCGCGGCGTGGTGGCTTCGGCTGGCCACACCGACGCCGACTACATGACCGCCCTGGAGGCGTTCGGCCGCGGCCTCAGCCACGTATGCCACCTATACAACGGGATGAGGGGCCTCCACCACAGAGAGCCGGGGATACTGGGCGCCGCCCTCACCGACGGAAGGGTCTCCGTGGAGCTCATCGCCGACGGCCTGCACGTCCACCCCGCCGCGCTGCGCCTCGCCGCCCTCTGTAAGGGGCCTGCGAGGACAGTGCTGGTCTCGGACAGCGTGAAGCCCGCGGGGCTGCCCGACGGAGAGCACGAGTACGGGGGCAGACGGGTGACGCTCAGGGACGGCCTGGCTTGGCTTCCCGGCGGCGTCATCGCGGGCAGCACCATAAGGCTAAACGACGCTGTGAGAGTGATGGTCGAGGACTCCGGTTTCTCGGTCTCCGAGGCCGTGCAGATGGCGTCCACGACGCCGGCGCGGTTGCTCAGGCTCGCCCCAAGCAAGGGGCGGCTCTCGGAGGGCATGGACGCCGACGTCACCGTGATGGACTGGCGGTTCAACGTCGAGGAGACCATCGTGGGCGGCGAAACCGTGTACAGGGGCTCAGAGTGATGGGCTACGACCACGTCCAGAGGCTCCGCGGGAAGCAGACTCGCGTCATAGTCGGCCTCATGTCGGGGACGTCGGCGGACGGCGTCACCGCCGCCGCGGCGGAGGTCACCGGCACAGGCGTGGATGCCGGGGTCAGGCTCATCGCCTACAGGACCTACCCGTATCCACCGGAGGTCCGGAGGAGGCTGTTCGCCCTCTTCGGGGACGGTGCGTCGGGGCTCAGCGCGGCATCGGAGCTGAACATGGTCTTGGGGCGCCTTTTCGCGGACGCCGCCGAGGCCATCACCGGAGAGGCGGGGCTCGACGAGGTGGATTTCGTGGGCAGCCACGGCCAGACCGTCTGGCACCAGCCGGGGCTCAAGGAGGCGGCGGGCCACCTCTACCGGTCCACGCTTCAGATAGGTGAGCCGGCGCTCATCGCCGCCCGGACCGGGCTGCCGGTGGTCGCGGACTTCAGGAAGGCGGATGTGGCGGCTGGCGGAGAGGGGGCGCCCCTGACGCCTTATCTGGACTACGTGCTCCACCGCTCACCCACGGCGCACAGGGTGCTGCAGAACATCGGCGGCATCGCCAACCTCACCTACCTGCCGGCCGGCTGCGGGCTGGACGACGTGGTGGCTTTCGACACGGGCCCCGGCAACATGGTTATAGACGCCGCGGCGGGCCGCTACGCGGGCCTGAGCCACGACGTTGACGGGGGGCTAGCGAGCGCCGGGAAACCAGACGAGGCCCTGCTCGACGAGCTGATCAGCCACCCGTACTACGGCAGGGAGCCGCCCAAGAGCACCGGCCGGGAGATGTTCGGCGAACAGTACGCCGCCGAGGTGTTCCACCAAGCCGAGGCGAGGGGGCTATGCCCCGGGGACATTGTGGCCACGGTCACCGAGCTCACCGTCGAGTCCATAGCCCGGGCCTACGAGCGCCACCTCCCGGGCCCCGTGGACGAGGTCTACGTCAGCGGCGGCGGCTCCCGGAACCCCTACCTGTTGGAGCGTCTGCGGCGCAGGCTGGACGCCCCGGTGCACGACTACTCGCGGCTGGGCTACCCGTCTGAGGCCAAGGAGGCCCTGCTCATGGCGCTGCTGGCCAACGAGCACGTCATGGGTACGCCGTGCAGCGTCCCAGCCGCCACCGGCGCCGCCAGAAGGGCGGTGCTGGGCTGCCTGACGCTTCCCTGAAATGCTTTATGCGGGCACGACGTAATTCATTGCCGTGAGTAGTTTGGATCAAACCGTTCTAATGGAGGCCTTGTCGAGGGTGGACGAGGCGAGGATCGTGGAGCTGGCCAAGGAGCTGATCCGTGTGCCCAGCGTCTCCGGGGAGGAGAAGGCCGTCATGAACCGGGCCAGGGAGCTGCTGGAGGAGATGGGGATAGCCGTCGAGCTGCACGGCTCGGACGAGCGCCCCATAATCGAGGCCGTCCTGAACCCGGGCGCCGAGAGGCTGCTGGTGTTCAACGGCCACCTGGACGTGGTGCCCATAGCCAAGCCCGACGCCTGGACCAAGGAGCCCTGGGAACCGGTGCTGGTGGACGGGAGGCTGTACGGCCGAGGCTCCAGCGACATGAAGAGCAGCTGTGCCGTCATGATCCACGTGCTGGAGATACTGCGGGACATGGGGCTGCCCCTGACCGTGGGGGTGCACCTGGTGCCCGACGAGGAGAGGGGAGCCCAGTTCGGCTCCAAGGTGCTGGTGGAGAAGATAGAGAAGGGCGAGATGAGGCGCCCCGACTACGTCGTGATAGGCGAGCAGAGCAACCTCAAGGTCCGGGTGGCGGAGCGCGGCATGTTCGGGTTTCAGGTCAGGTTCTACGGGAGGGCGGCCCACACCGCGGCCTCCCGCACCACGGGGGTCAACGCCATCGCCAAGGCGAGCAAGGGGGTGCTGGCGCTGGAGCACCACATAGACAAGT
>CAZBUI010000169.1:0-4614 GCA_964495055.1 uncultured Candidatus Bathyarchaeia archaeon
CCTCGCCCTTCTCGTAGCCTCCGTCCAGCATCCTCTCCCACCTGCTGAGCTGGGTCTCGGGGGGCAGGTCCCTGCAGGGGCACGCCTCGCACGCCATGTAGAGCTTCCTGAACGTCTTGACCTCGCACGTGCAGACGTAGGCGTTGCCCTCCCTCAGCAGCCTCTCCGCGTGCTCGTAGTAGATGGGCAACCTGTCGCTCTGCCGGTATATCTCGTCCACCTTGACGCCCAGCCACTCCAGGTCCTCCAGTATGGCGTCGTACATCTCCGGTATGGGCGGCTTCACCTCGGCGCTGGTGTCCTCGTACCTGAGTATGAAGTGGCCGTGGTACATCTTGGCGTACTCGTCGCAGAATATGATGGGCTCGGCGCTGCCCAGGTGCAGGGCGCCGTCGGGGTTGGGCGCGAACCGGGTCTTCACCATGGGCCAGTCTTCGACGTTCTCCAGCGGCGGAAGGGTCTTCTCCTCCTCCTCGACCCTACTCCGCTCCAGCAGCTCGGGGTAGTTCTCCTCCACGTACCGCAGCTGTTCCATCTGCGTCCAGGAGTTCACGTCATCCACTGCCTCGTTTACTATGGGGGCCACCTCCTTCGCCCTCTTCCTAAGCTCTGGATACTCCCCGAGAACCTTACCCATGACGGACCCTGCCTGGGCTACGCCGTCGAACTGGGAGGCGTTGTGGGCCGCGTACTTGACGGCGGCCTTCCTTATCTCCGTGTTGCTCATGGACACAGCTGGTCCCGATGAAATACGAGGGGTATGTCTATTATTCCTTTCTCTAGTACTCGCGCTTCACGAAGTACTCCACGAGGGCTTTGAGCTCGTCCTTGGCCGGGGTGTCGGGTACGGCGTCCAGCTGCTTGAAAGCCCTCGCCACGTACTCGTCCGCCACGCCTCGGGCGTACTCGATGGAGCCCGCCTCCCTCAGGGCCTCGACCGCGGCGTCTATGTCCCTCTGGGACGCGTCCTCGACCCCGAAGGCCCTGTCGATGCGCCTCCTCTGCTCATCGGTGGCGTTCTCCAAGGCGTGTATGTTTATCAGCGTCTTCTTTCCCTCCCGGAGGTCGCTGCACACGGGTTTGCCGAGGGTCGCCTCATCAGCCGTGACCCCCAGCACGTCGTCCTCTATCTGGAAAGCGACGCCGGCGTCCCACGCGAAGCCGCCGAGGGCTTCCACCTGCTCTTCGGAGCCGCCGCCCGCCAGGGCGCCCACCTGGGCGCACGCCCTGAACAGGGCGCTGGTCTTGGCGCCCACCATCTCTATGTAGTCGTCAACGGAGACATCCGATGCGCTGGGAAACCCCATGTCAAGCGCCTGCCCCCGGCACAGTATAATCGTGGCCTCGGTTATCCTAGCCATGCATTCGATGAGCCGCTCCGGGGGCATCCCCCGCGGCCTGTTCTTCAAGACGACATCGTACACCTTGGCGAAAAGAAGGTCCCCGGCAAGAACGGCGAGGGGCACCCCGTACACCTTATGCACCGTGGGCCTGCCTCTCCGGAGGTCGTCGTGATCCATGACGTCGTCGTGGACCAGGGTGAAGTTGTGGAGAAACTCGACGGCGGCGGCGAAAGGCACGGCGTCCTCGGCACGGCCGCCAACAGCCTCACAGGCTTTGACGGTCAGATAGGGTCGCAGCCGTTTACCCCCCGCCTCGATGAGGTGCAGGCTCGCCTTACATAGGAGCTCAGGCTCCTGTCTGCTGAGCGCCTTCTCCAGGTAATCGTTTATCATCCTCGCGTTCTCTGCCAGTCTCTGCTCTATGGGCTTCCGAGCCACAGCTACTCACCCGGTTCAGTGATAGACGACGCGCGGGATTCTTAAAAGTTGTCTCAGGGCCGCAGGGCGTAGCTCGACACGTCGAAGCCCCTGAGCCCCAGCCACTCGGCGGTCCTGCCCATCACCAAGGCGGGTGCTCTCCCCAGCTCCTTGACGTCCCTGGCGCCGGTGAGGAACATCACCACCCTGAGCTCCTGCACTATGCGGTCTACGTGCTCGGCCAGCTGGTCTCTGCCCTCCACCGCCTTCTCGAGGAAGGGCTTGGCCATTCCGGCGGCGTCGGCGCCCAGCGCGATGGACTTGGCTATCTCGGCGCCTGTCCTGACGCCTCCGGACGAGATCACCTTGAGGCTGGTGCTCTGGCTGGTCTCGACGACGCTGACGGCGGTGGGTATACCCCAGCTCCACAGCGCCCTCCCCAGGTGCTCCTGGCCCCCTTCACCGACCTCCTTGGCGATGTGGTACTCGACGGCCGACCAGCTGGTGCCGCCGACTCCGCTTACGTCCACGGCTGTGGCTCCCGCCTCCTCTATCTTCACCGCCTCCTCGAAGGCTACGCCGCAACCCGTCTCCTTCATCACTATGGGCGTATCCAGGGCGGCCGCCAGCTCCCTGACTTTGCCGAGGATGCCGCCGTAGTTGGTGTCGCCGCCCACCTGTACTACCTCCTGCAGGGGGTTCATGTGGACGGCGAGTGCGTCCGCCTCGACCATGTCTATGCACGTCTCGGCTTCCTCGACGCCCCAGCCCAGCGAGAGCTGGGGGCACCCGATGTTGCCTATGACGAGGGTGTTGGGCGCCTTCTCCCTGACGATCCTGAACGAGGCCGCGGCCCCGGGCTCCTCCACGGCGATCCTCTGGCTGCCCACGCCGATGCCTATGCCCTTCATCTCGGCTACCTCGGCGAGTACCGCGTTGATCTCCTGGGCCTCCCTGGTGCCCCCGGTTATTGCGCTGATTAGGAGCGGCGCGCTCAGCTCCCTGCCGAACAGCCGTGTCCGTGTGTCCACGTCGTCGAGGTCTATCTCGGGGAGGGCCCTGTGGATGAGCCTCACGTCCTGGAACCCGGTGCCCAGGTCTCCCTCCACGTCCTCCTCCAGGCTGACCCTGATGTGCCTCATCTTCCGCTTCTCTATGCCGCCCATGCATTCACCTCTTCAGCCTTGTCCCAATTACGTTTTCGCCTCTCAGCGCCGCCCCGACGCGGCCCTCCACGGTGGCGTTGACCAGCAGCACCTCGATCCCAGCCTCGACGGCCTCAGCCGCCTCTGCCATCTTTCCCTGCATGCCACCGGTCACGTCGGTGTCCAGAGCGTCGCCGATCTCGGCCTCGCTGTCCTGGCTGCTGAGGGAGAACTCAGGGATGAGCCGGGCGCCCTCATGGAGCTTGGGGTCGGCAGTGAAGACGCCGTCTACGTCTGAGCCCAGCACCAGCCTCTCGGCCCCCAGCCCCACTGCAAGCTTCACGGCGAGCTGGTCGCCCGAGAGTATGGCGAACCCCTGCAGGGTATCATGCACCGCGTCACCGTAGAGGACGGGGACGAGGCCCGACTCCATGAGCCCCTCCACGACTTGGAGGTCCATCCCTGTTATCCTTCTACCCTCCGTCGCTAAGAACGAGGATGGTGACACCGAGAAGGCCGGCACCCCGGCTTCCAAGAGCCCGCGGACGATCAGGCCGTTGAGCTCCACCATGGCCTGATGGGTCTCGGAGAACCCTGCAAGTTGCCTCGGCTCACTGTACCCTTCGGCGATGCGGTGCTCCGTGGCGACGGGGTGGCCGTATGAGCCTCCGCCGTGGACGACGACCAGCGGCTGGGCGGAGGCGTGGGCTATCTCGGCCGACAATCGGATGATGTTGCCTATGTGCGGCGTGTATGGCTTGTCCTTGTGCGTGACTACGCTTCCGCCGAGCTTAAGAATCAGCATGCTCTTCCTCGATCCATCTGCTCTCTACGCCGCGGTCCGTCAGCTGGACCTTGTAGCTGTCGCTCTTCCTGCGCCTGATGGCCTTCTCCACGGCGCTCATCCTGTCCTCCTCCGCGACGGCTATCATGCAGCCCCCGCCGCCGGCTCCGGTAAGCTTCGCCCCGAGGGCGCCGTTCCTCCGAGCCGTGTGCACCAGGGTCTCCAGCTTCATGGTGGATACCCCTATCGCGGAGAGCAGGCCGTGGTTCATGTTCATGAGGTCGCCTATGTAGCGGATGTCGTTGGACAGCAGCGCGTCCAAGCCCTCCCCGGCTATGCCGCCCATGGCGTCTATTATGGAGTCCATGATCTTTGGGTTCCTCTCCTTGAGGGCCGCGACGCCCTCCACCATCTTGCGTGTGGACCGCTTCCTCCGCGTGTTGCCTATGATGAAGGGCATGGATGACTCTAGGTTATGGCGTTTGATGCCCACGTCCCTCTCGTAGCTCAGCACGCCGCCGAAGGTGCTCACGGTGTTGTCCACGCCGCTGGGCTTCCCGTGTATGATGGTCTCGCCCTGGAAGGCCAGCTCGGATATCTCCTCTTTGCTGAGGCCGGCGTCGAACAGACGCTCCACGGCGGCTACAGTGGCCACGCACACCGCGGCGGAGCTGCCCAGCCCCACGGCTATAGGTATCATGGATCTCACCTTGAGGTTCACGCCTGACTCGACGCCGAGGTGCTCCATGGTCTTCTTGGCCGCGACGTTGAGGGCCGCCAGGTTCCTGCCCCTCCAAGCCTTCCCTCTGACCGCCTGGTAGACACCGTCCTCGAAGTAGCCGGAGAACCCTAGGTTGTCTGCGTCCACATAGATCTTTCGGTCGTCGCGCCTGCTCGCGTTCACCCGTGCCCTCCTGTCTATGGC
>CAZBUI010000170.1:0-4590 GCA_964495055.1 uncultured Candidatus Bathyarchaeia archaeon
CCTCTACAGGGGCCCCTCCAGCCAACTACCGAGCTACGAGGACCTAGGTGGGGTGGTGAAATACGCCCATGACCACGGCGCCAAGGTAGACCTTGTGATAAACCATCCATACATGGTGCATGAAACCGAGAAACACATAAGGAAACACATTCGCAGCTGCGTAGACCAGGGCGTCGATGCCTTGATCGTCGGAGATTTCGGCATCCTCCACAACATAAAAAAGTTGAACATAGAAGTCCCCCTCATCGCCAGCACTTATCTCGTCTCCATGAACAGCGAGGCGGTGAAGTTCCTGGAGGAGCAAGGATACAGCAGAGCCGTCCTGGAAAGGCATCTCACCTTCGACGAGATAAAACGCATAGTGGGAAGCACAAACATGGACATAGAGACACTGATACACGGCGGCGGCTGCTCGAACATCAACGCGAGCTGTTACCTCTACCATCACCAGTTCCCTGAACTCTTAAACGCACAGCGCGCCTCCAACACCTCCACCCCATGCGCGCTACCATTCCGCCTACAGAACCTAAACGATCCTCAAGACGTCAGCGAAGACGTGCCCGTGATGGACGCCTTCGAGTACTGCTCCGTGTGCAACCTACTCGAAATAATCGATACAGGCGTAGCGGGTGTAAAGATAGAAGGACGGACGGGAAGCGTCTGGTACCAAGAGGCGACGACCAAGGTCTATCGTGAACTACTGGACTTGATCGCCGCTGGACGCGTAGATGAGTACAAGGATCAGCTGGAGGTGTTGAAGAACGGGGTCTACTTCCTCCCCGTACCGTCAGACTTCTACAAGCTGAAAGACATCTGGTGCTATCAGAACAGATGCTACTACAGCCCCATCGCGCAGGCGCCGTACAAGAAACCATTAACGTGGCAGACGTGGACCAAGCAACACTTCAGCTGGGTGAACATGTGATGAACGTAGCGATCCAGACCGGGACCCTACCGATGCTGAAGGAGGCCCTCGCCTCCGAAAGCCAGAAGATGCGTTTCGGCTCGGAGTTCTGCATGTACGCCCTCCCAAGCACATCTGCCCTAGAGACGGCTTACACCAGCACGAGAGACGCGGGCAAGGAATTCGCCTACGTGACCCCTAGGCTCGCTGACGCTTACATGGACAAGATACGGGAGCATCTGAGCCTCCTAGACGACCTCGGAGGCGCCACCGTCGTGGTCAACGACCTAGGAACCCTGAGCATAATGAGGGAGTTCCCCTCTCTCACACCGTACCTCGGCAGACAGCTGGTGTACACGCCTTCGAGGTGCCCTTGGAAGGAGATAACCGAGCACCCCGTGAGCTACTTCACGAAGAGAAAAATAAAACAGATATTCTACCAGACCAGCCTGAACTATGAACCGACGCTGGAGTTCTTCAAGAGTCTCGGGGTCGTCGGCGCGGACGTGGACTGGATACCCGAGATATTCAACAACCTCAAACCGCTCACCCAGAGAGACCTCCAGGTATCCGTTCACCTGTACTCGGTTCCCGTGGCGATAACACGTAAATGCCACACGGCGCGTTTCCTAGGCGAGGAGGACCTCGACCAGTGCTCCAGGCCGTGCTACACTAAGGCATACTCCATGGACAACGAGGTGCTGGGTGTGGAAATGTACCTGCACGGAAACGCCGTCTTCAAGCTAACCGACCCGGACAGGAGAACGGTGAACCAGCTTGCTAGACGCGGCGTCGGGGAGCTCGTGCTAACCATGAGCCCCTTGTCGAGGGTCACATCACACACAGAGTTAGATGGTTTACTTCAAAGTCTTCAGGCCACATAATTTTACTATTGAGGATTCGGCTTAACCCATAAGATCCGGTTTAAAACGGGCCTTCCCTTATAAGGGCTTAAATACGCTGACAACCCGAGACAAGGTTGATCAATATCCTCTATTTTCTTTTTCAGATATTTCTGTTAAATTATAACATTTGCCTTATAGTGCAGGTAACAAACAGTGATTATATGACTCAAATAATCAAAGAAACATACCACAAGGTTTATTTGATTTCTTCCTTCTTGTATCCTCTCCGGGATGAAATGATAAATGAATGCAGGAAAAGAGATTAGATGGAACCACATCTTCCGGAAAGATGGGAAAGCCGTCATCGTAGCCATGGACCATAGCACGGGGGGGGTAACCCCGGGCTTGGAGGACTACGTCGCTACCGTGAACAAGGTAGCCGAAGGTGGCGCCGACGCCATCCTCTTGAGTTATGGTAACATGCTGACCCACGCGAAAGACCTGCCGAGGAACCTAGGATACATCGTGGGTATCCCGTCTCCGCAGCGCGTGGAGTTCGTCAGGGAGGCCGCCAAGGCTGGAGCCGACGGCCTGAAGTACACCCACTTCGGTGGATTGAGGTCGCCCAACCTACAGATGGTTCAACCCATTGCCGCCGCCTGTGAGGACTACGGAATCGTGTTCATGCCTGAGGTCGTACCCCAGGACGAGAAACGCAACACCATCTACGATCAGGTGAGAAACGCGGCGCGGCTGGGACAGGAAGCTGGAGGAGACTTCATAAAGACGGCCTACACCGGAAGCGTCGAGTCTTTCAAGAAGGTGGTGGAAACGTGTCCCATCCCCATAGTCATCCTAGGGGGAGCCAAGATGGACAGCGACCGCGACGTTCTCGAGGTAGTGAAAGGGGCCATCGACGCCGGAGGGGCAGGAACCTGCATGGGCAGGAACGTCTTCCAGTACAAGGACCCTAAAGCCATCACAGCGGCCTTCTGCAAGATCGTGCACGAAGGGGCTTCAGTAGACGAAGCCTACAAACTTCTGAAGTAATTTTATAAAAAATTTTTTTATAAAAAAATGGTTTCAGCGTCTAGACGAAAGCAGATTATTAAAATTGTTGGAAGAAAGTTTCGAGGCTCGTCTCTAGCCGCTTGTATAGTTCGAACATCTCCGTATACCGTGCAGTGTTGCTCGGGTCGGGTTGGATCAAGTCGATCATCGGGTTCTCGACCTTGGAGGAGGCTTCCTCGAAGCTCCCGTGCATGCCGACGGCGACAGATGTTAGGCAGGCCAGCCCGAGGGTGCTGGTCTCAAGCTCCTTGAGGCGGTACACCGGCAGGTTGAAGACGTCCGCTATTATCTGCCGCCAGAGCCTGCTGTTCGATCCTCCGCCCGTGGCCACTATCAGGTTCGAGGAACACCCGGGGTTCGCTTCCTGGATGTGCTCCCAGCACAGCCTCAGGTGGTAGGTTATTCCCTCGCGTATGGCCCGGAACATGTGGTACCTTGTGTGCCCCATGCACAAGCCGTGGAACACGCCGCGGGCGAACGGGTTCAGTCTCCCCTCCTCGCCGATGGTCCTACCCGCGTAGGATCGCTCGCCCATGAGGTGAGGTAGAACAATAAGTCCATCTACTCCTGGTTCAATCTTCTCTGCTTTTGAATCCAAGAAATCTAATACGTTTAGACCTTGCTTTTTCGCCTGGATTACATCTTCCTGGCAGAAGGTGTTCTTAAACCACTGCGGCATCGTTCCGGCGACGCCTAGGATGCACATACTGTTCCTAGATCTGTGACCTTCAGACTCGTTTGGGGACACCCACGTAACCCCGGGCCCCGTGCCTAGGTATAGGAGGATGTTCCCCGGTTCAAGCACCATGCGCTCGACTCTTCTCCCTATCATGAAGTCGCCGGTGCCCGCGATGACGGGTATGCCGGCCGCGAGCCCGGTCTCCTTCGCCGCCTTCTCCGTTACGGCGCCAACGATCTCGCCTGAAGGGTAAACCTCTGGAAGCTTGTCATGGTCTAGCCCGATGTAGTCCACTATCCTCCAGTTCCAGGCATCGTTCTCCGAGTCGTACATCGCCGTTCCACCAGCGTCGTTCTGGTCTGTGCAGAAGGTGCTACTGAGCTTCATGCGGATATAGTCCTTGGGCAACAACACCTTGTACGTCTTCTCGACTATCTCCGGGTACTGTCTCTTTATCCAGAGGATCTTCGGGGCGGTAGAGGTGAAGTATGGCTGAGTGAACCCCGAGCCCTCCGCCACCTCTTCGACGAGTTTCACGGTTCTGCCGTCGGGCCAGCTCAGGCACTTGTAGAGGGCGTTGCCGTCCCTGTCAACGAGGATCGGGGCGTGCATCTGTCCACACGTGGCTATACCGACGATGTCCTTCGGGTCGATCCCCTCGATGACTTTCTTTATTTGTTTCTTTATGCTGGCCCACCACTGGTTAGGACCCTCCTCAAGCCAGCACGCCTTCGTGTGAAAAGCGGCGTTTTCTTCGCTGGCGCCGGCTACTGCTTTAAAATCATCGTCATACAGGACGGTCTTTGTTACGGATGTACCGATGTCACATGCAAGGAAGTAGTTTCGACTCATTTTTACACCTCGATCACTTGATTATGGCTTTTTATTACTTACCGGGTAGTTCGTATTTAGCTTTATAGCTACACAAAATGATGCATTTTACACTGATTTTAGTTTGATGATAACAATAAGAAAGTAGTTATTAATAGTTGGGTAAGGGTGATGACGATAGGGATAGAGTCATCAATAATTCTATTATAGAGGATTCGGATTAACCCATAAAATCCGGTTTAAGATGGGCCTTCCTTTAT
>CAZBUI010000171.1:0-4543 GCA_964495055.1 uncultured Candidatus Bathyarchaeia archaeon
TTGCCCTTCTTCTACGGATGGGTGGTCTTTGTGTTGACGTTCCTGATATACATGTTCATGTACGGGCTCAGGTACAGCGTCGGCATATTCTTCACCCCCATACAGCAGGAGTTCGGGTGGAGCACCGCGGCGACCGCCAGCGGCGTCACCATATTCTTCTGGGTCTACGCGTTGAGCGCCCCCTTCGTGGGCAACTTGGCCGACCGGATAGGGGTCAGGAAGACGGTGTTGCTAGGGGGGCTACTCCTCGGCGGCGGCGGGGCCGTGGTGTCGTTCATCACGGAGCTCTGGCAGCTCTACGTGGCGTGGGGGGTGGTGGCCGCCATGGGGTCCGCCGCCCTCTACGTGGTGCTCACCATGACGTTGAGCAAATTCTTCCACAGGAAGCGTGGTTTGACGGTGGGCTGGAGTAGCGTTGGGGTCAGCGCAGGACAGGCCATGATTATTCCCGTCGTCGCGTCCTTCATCCCGGTCCTGGGCTGGAGAGAGTCCATAAGGGCGCTGGGCTTAGTGGTGATGATGGTTACCTCCGTCGTCGGTTACCTGTTTCTGCGTGAAGACCCTGAGAGCCTGGGGCTTCACCCTGACGGCCTCGACTTGCCTATTGTTGACGAGGTGGATGGGAACCCGGGGGAGGTAAACTGGACGCCGAGGGAGGCGATCGGGACCACCTGCTTCAGGCTTACGGCGGTCTCCTATTTCTTCGCCGTCGGCGGCATCATCTCTATTCTCACGTTCGTGGTTCCCCACATGATAATGATCGGGATATCTCCGCTGGAGGCGAGCGCCGCTTTCGGGGTAATCGGCCTAATGAGCGCTGTTGGCAGCTTCGTGTTCGGCGTCGTCTCCGACAGGTATGGAAGAAAGACTACCGTTCTGCTCACCACCGGTGGGATGGCTGTCGCGTTCCTCGTGGCCACGGTGATACCTGCGAACATTACCCTGCTCTATGCTTGGGCTGTGCTCTACGGCGTGTCCTACGGCGGGGCGCCGGAGCAGTATGCCGCCATCACCACAGACTATTTCGGGCGGATGTACAACACGACGCTTTTCGGCCTCTTGACCCTCGCCGGGGGTCTGGGCGGTGGATTGTTTCCCTTGATCGGGGGGTGGCTGGTGGACTTGACTGGCAACTACTATGCGACGCTACTGTTTCTGGGCGTTATGATGGCTCTGGCTAGCCTGACCACGTACCTGGCGAAGCCCCCGGGGGCGCCTAGCCCTCGAGGTCTCTAAGCATCTTCTCCAGCCTGTCGGGGTCTGCTCCGTGTCTCTCGGCTACCTCCTTGAGCCTGCTGTACGGTATGTCTGGTTTCTTCGGGGTGAACGGCTGGTTGGGTGTTCCCCTCATGTCGAGGCGGAGGAGGTCCCAGCGGGCGTAGTGGCCGAGGGCGTCCACGTAGGTCTTGGTGTGGCGGCGGTCGTCTTGGTCCAGCTCGGCATATAGGATGGTCTCTTTGTCGAAGACAGGCTCCTCTAGGTAGACGCCGGCGGGGTTCAGTATGCTTGAGCCGCCGGAGGCGACGTTAAAGTCCCGTGTGTCTTCGGGCATAACGTGGTCTGGGATGTACTGGCAGGCGCTGAGGACGAAGCTCTGTGTCTCCATGGCGTACTCCTTGCAGGCGTACTCGATGTCGCACAGGTGCCAGTCGTCGCCCGACCTGTACCTGCGCTTCTTGCCGGGGTGCCAGTCCATGACCCAGTAGCCGTCCCAGAGGGCGCAGTGGATCTCCTCGCCGAGGTACGCCATGGCGGCCTTTAGGAGGGTCATGTGGTGCTCGTAGCAGACGAGGCCCCCCACGGTGCCTAAGGCTGTGTCGAACACAGCTAGGTCGCGGGCGTCGCCGGCGGCCCAGACGGTGCGCTCTCCGTGGGTGGGCATGAGCTTCCTGTGGCGCCCGAGGAGGCTGCCGTCGTCGTCGAAGAAGAGTATGGTGTTGTAGAGGGTGTTGCTTCCCTTGACGGGGCTGGCCTCGGTGCAGCCGACCACGGCCACGACGCCGGCGTCCCTAGCCGCGTCCCCCAGGGTCTCGGTGTCGCCGCTGGGGACCCTGACGGCGTTCTTCATGTACTCCACCTAGTTCTGGCTCCACCTGCTGATGGGGTTGGCGCCCCTCCAGTACGGGTACCCGGGGATGTGGGTCTCACTGAAAACGATGAGCTGGGCGCCGTTCCTCCCCGCCTCCTCCATCGCCCTACAAGTCTTGTCTATGGTGGCCTCCTTGTCCATGAACACGGGGCTCACCTGGGCGACCGCGGCCTTGATTCTATCCTTCATGGGAAGGAGACAAGGGAAGCTGGTATAAAACGGCTTCCAGACGCGATGTAACCAACTCTATAAGTGAGTTCTGCTTGGTTTGATGGGGATTACTCAGGAGTTCAATCCTTACAACATTTTAGCCGAGATGGAGGTTAACCTGATTAATCGTGAGCGCATTAGTGATTCTTGTAAGCGTTTTCCCGTTCTTTGGTAATCGCTACTTCTTTAATGGTGCGCTCTCCTTCGCGTTCTCCTGTTCATTCACTCTTGTCATGGTCGTCGTGGTTTGTTACCTGTGCTATCGGGGGGCGGCGTCTAAACTCGGGGAGCTGTTGACTGCTGAAAACTAAAATCTGGGGTGCGGATGTGAGTGTTCGCTGTCTGTTATTCTCTTCTCTTACACTCACGCTGGTTCTTGGACACCCTGGTTCACATGTTATGCCGGAGGCGATCATCAACGCGTAGAGTACATGAAGAATATTTTGCGTGGATGCCCCTAGTCCACCATTTATATCATTGTTCCACGTGGAACGTTGAGACCATTATGTCTCTGTAAATATTATGAAACGCCGCGAGGCGGTTGAGGAAGTACCTGGAAAGAATGAAGGAATAGAGGGGCTATTTCTTGGCTTCCTTGAGGATGGCCTTGATGGTTTCCACGACTGTCTCTGCGTCCTCGTCGTCGAGGTACTGGGGGTTTATCATGAGTTTGTCTTTGGCGTCTTTGAGCATGAACCCGGGCTCGTAGAGGGCCTCTATGCTGGGGTCTCCGTCGCGGAGGCGTGTGCTGAGCTCGCCGCCGGTGATGCCGGTGGTCTTGGGGTCGAGCTTTATGTAGGCGACGGGGACCATGGGCGTGTCGTCCTCGATGGTGGACTGGGCGTCGAGGCCGGCGTCTACGCCGGGGAGGGCTCCCAGTTGGTCTCTAATCCACTCTGCCTTCTTCTTCCATTCCTTGAACTGTTTTTCCTCGTCTTTGTCGAGGTAGAGCTGGAGGGCGGTGGCGAAGCCTACTATGGTTTCTCTGCTCATCTTGCTGGCTCTGCCTACGCCGTGGAAGGGGTAGCTCTGGAGGTGGGCGAGTTTGATGAGGTCGGCGCGGCCGGCGAGGATGCCGCTGTTGTTGGGGGCGGCTATGGTCTTGCCTCCGCTGTATATGACGAGGTCGGCGCCTTCTTTGATGTAGCGTCTTAGGTTGCTCTTGGGGGGCAGCTCGGCGGCGGCGTCCACGATGACGGGGGTGTCGTGGCTGTGGGCTATCTCTGCTATCTCTGGGAGGGGGAGGGCGTCGGCGCCGGATCTGACGGTGTAGTAGTAGGCGGCTGTGTTTTTGTTGTATGCTTTGTGTAGGGCTTCCGGGGTGGGGTCCACCTCGATTATCTTGCCGCCGGCGAACTCGACGGCGTGGTCGTAGACGTTGCGGTTGGTGCGCTGGACGATGAACTCGGTCTTGAGGCCGTCGGTGTGGGCGGGGAGCCGCCTGGCTAGGGCGGTCCAGGTCTCCAGCTCCAGGGGGTCGTAGTCCTCTAGCTCGGTGCCCTTCATTATGCAGGCGGCGGCTGCGAGGGTTATGGCGTTGCTCGCGCCGGCTGTGGGGTGGCCGGCTTCTGCTCCGGTTGCTTGGGCTATTTTCTTGCCTGCCCAGTGCTGGAGTTCTGGGATCTGTACGAAGCTGTTGGAGGCTTCCTGCATGGCCGTGTATACGGTGGGGTCTGCTACGCTGCCTCCTAGTCTGGTGAGGCTGGTGGCGGCGTTTATGACGCGGCGTATGCCCAGCTTCTTGTAAGGATCTTTCATGCCGTAAGATTGTTTCACGGGCTTATAACTGCTTCAAGGGGTGTCTGTGGGACCTTCGTGGTTCCGCAAATCCATTTTTTCCTTGTAACTGGTTACTTGTTATAAGCGTTTTTCCGGGGGGGTACGCGCCGGTTTTTTAGTTAAAATGTGTTGTTTTTGCCTTGGTTGTGTTGGGTTCGGTGGCGGTCGGCGTCGCCGGTCATCGCTAACGGTTTGCTTCTTCTCTTGTCTATGGTTGAGTGGACGGCCAGGGCGGTGGCCCAGAACCTGTCGTCGTGGGTTCCCGGGGGGTGGCTGTACTGGATCCTGCCTGTCTTGGCCAGCTGGTAGGTGGGTGTGTTGAGCTCGTTGAACAGCTCTGGGTCGTAGGGTATGTGGAGAAGCGGTGTGAGGGTCTGGGGGTTGTCTTCGGTGCTGGTGCATCCCTGGGGACAGGTGGTGGTCCACTCGCCGTCCAGGGACTCTACGTGGCCCGTCCAGCCGCAG
>CAZBUI010000172.1:0-4518 GCA_964495055.1 uncultured Candidatus Bathyarchaeia archaeon
CTCATCCTCTACATATTATATAAGAAGTTAACCATTACCCGAAGCATGGAGGACCAACCCGGCTTCCCGCCCAGACTGGCGCTGCTCATAAGCATCACCGCCGTCTCCACGGCCTCCATACTCATCAGGATGAGCGACAGCCCCCCACTGGCGATAGCATCGTACAGACTGATCTTCTCGACCATCATCCTGCTTCCCTTCTTCGTCCAGTTCGACGGGCCGGGAAAGATGCGGAGGATGGGCGCGAGGAGGGTAGCCGGCCTCATGGGCATAGGGGTGGTTCTCGCCATCCACTTCGCTTCTTGGATAACCAGCCTCAGCTTCACGACGGTCGCCAGCAGCGCCGTATTCGTGCACATCGACCCCATATTCGTGGCGATAGTCAGCCACTTCCTCCTAAAGGAGAAGGTCACAAGAAGGATGGTGGCGGGCATAGCCGTCGCCTTCATAGGGGCCACCATGATAGCGGTAGGCGACGCGGGCGTCGGGGAGCTCAACCTCTACGGCGACCTGCTGGCGCTGGTGGGCGGCGTGATGCTCGGCATCTACATCCTCGGCGGCAGGGTGGTCAGGAGAAACCTCGACATATCCTCGTACGTGACGCCTGTCTACGCCACCGCCTCTCTGGTACTGGTTCTCATGTCCCTACTCAGCGGCACACCCCTCACGGGCTACCCCGTGGACGAGTACGTGCTGTTCTTCGCCATCGCCTTGGTCCCCATGATCTTCGGCCACACGGTGTATAACTGGGCGCTGAGATACGTCTCTGCGCCCCTGGTCTCCATGAGCCTCCTCGGCGAGCCCGTGGGAGCCTCCATCTTGGCTCTCCTGTTTCTCGACGAGGTGCCCAGCTTCATGGTGACCCTCGGCGGCGTGGTGACCTTGGCCGGGATACTGTTGTGCGCCTACAGGCCTGTGAAGCCATCGAAAAACGGATATTAGCTAGATTTCGCTGATGCCACATTAAATTTATGTGATTTATCTGCTCTCCCCAGAAGCCTTAAAGACCCTCAGCCGGGTTTAAACCAACAACCAGACTGGTAACTAATTTCGTTTGATGTGTGAGCCCGGTTGGACGCAAACGTTGTCGTGATCCTCATATCCCTTGCCCTTTTCCTCGCGTACGTCAGCGGCATAATCTACACGTATACGGGGGTACCCGACACCGTCTGGCTCATAGCTTTCGGGTACGTGTTCGGGCCCGTCCTCCAGCTGTTTAACCCGGCGGCCCTGAGGCCCTCTACGCCCATCCTCGTGGTGATGGCATTGAACCTCTTGATGTTCGAGGCGGGCCTCAGCGTGGACTTCAAGACCTTCAAGGAGACCATGAGCAAGTCCACCTACCTCGGTTTAACCACATTCACCTTGACCACCCTCGGCGTAGGCTACCTCCTACACTACTCGTTGCCCGACGTGTTCACACTCTCCGAGGCGCTCTTCTTCGGGGCCATGATGGCGGGCGCGAGCTCCTCGACGGCTCTCGGGATAATCGGGAGCATCCAAAGGGTGAGGAAGGAGATAGGTGAGGCCAAGAGGCTCCTCGTGCTGGAGTCCATCGTCACGGACAGCCTCAGCGTCGTGACGGCCATGACGCTTCTCCGGTTCATCCAGACCCCCGGTGTGCCCCTGAACGACGCCGTGAAGGACATCGTCTACGTGTTCACTGTCTCAGCCTTCATCGGGTTCGGGACCGGCGTCCTCTGGGTCCAGCTCCTAGACCTGATCCGCAACAGGCCCTTCAACTACATCATGACCCTGGCCGTGCTCTTCATATCCTACATCCTCAGCGAGGGCGTGGGCGGCCCAGGGGCGGGGGCAGTCGCCGCCCTCTCCTTCGGCATGACGTTGACCAACTACCCGCTTCTCGCCAAGAGGTTCGGCCTCAGGGAGAACGTCAGAGTGGAGCGCAGAAGGCTCCGCTCGTTCCACGAGGAGATCACGTTCCTCGTAAAGTCATTCCTCTTCATATTCGTGGGCCTCGAGGTGCAGCTGTCCGTGATGTACCTCCTCATGGGGCTAGCGTTGTCGGCAACCATCGGTTTGATAAGGATCTTATCAGTTAACGTCGTGGGCGGGTTCATCGAGCTGACGGAAGACGAGGCGGCGGCCTCCAGGCTCGTGTTCAGCAACGGCCTCACAGCCCTGGTGATATCACAGCTGCCGCTGATGGCGGACTCGGCAGCCGGCTCGTTCATGACCCCCGGGGTGTTCACGAACCTCGCCGTCCCCATCGTCATAGCCTCCAGCCTCTTCGGGTCCCTCATCGGCCCAAGAATCATAAGACGCGCCGAGCAACCGTCCGAGCCCCTGGAGCCGTCTAGTCAAACCTAAATGCCAGTTATCCATTTATATCCAGCATGTCAGACAAGGTTTCGCTGAAGATGAGGGTCCAAGAAGAGGTGGACGCGATTCTTCCACGGCTGAAGGAACTCAAGGACATTATCGGGCGCAACCCGGAGCTGGGGAGCGAGGAGCACGAGTCCAGCAGACTCCTCGTGGAGGAGCTTAGAAGCCACGGATTCCAGGTAGAGTACCCGTTCTTCGAGATGGACACGGCCTTCAAGGCGGTGTATAAAGGGAAAGAGGGTGGAACGGTCGTAGCCATGCTCTGCGAGTACGACGCCCTGCCCGGGGTGGGCCACGGCTGCGGCCACAACATCATAGGGGCGGCGGGGGTAGGCGCCGGGATAGCGGTGAGCAGGCTGTTGGACGAGTTGCCGGGAGAGGTCTGGGTGGTTGGGACCCCCGCGGAGGAGGGCCACGGCCCCTACGCCGGGGCGAAGGCCAGGATGGCCTCGGGAGGCGTCTTCGACGACGTGGACGTCGCCTACATGATCCACCCAACCACCGGGGAATCCATGGTCACGGCCAACTTCCTCGCCGTCAAGGGCATAGGCATAGAGTTCAAGGGCAGGACGGCCCACGCCGCGGCGGACCCCCACAACGGCGTGAACGCGCTCAACGCCGCCATGATAACCTACATGTCGGTACACGCCAACAGGCAGCAGCTCAGGAGGGACGCCAACGCCGTTATCCACGGCATCATCACCGAGGGGGGCCTGGCCTCCAACGTGATCCCGGACAAGGCTGTGATGAGGTTCGGGGTCAGGAGCAGCGACGACACCTACGTGCCGACCCTGGTGGACACTGTGGTCAACTGCGCCAAGGGAGCCGCGTTGGCGACGGGCTGCGAGGTAGAGTTCACTTACTCGAACGGCCTAAAGTCAAACATCCACAACAAGCCATTGGAGGACCTCTTCCAGGGGGTGTTCGACGAGCTGGGCGTCGAGTACAGGGACCCCTTGGAGGTGGCCACTGCACCGCCCGGCGGGAGCACGGACTTCGCGGACGTGACCCACGTCGTCCCGGGTATCCACCCCATGATAGGCATCGGCTGTGAAGACTACACCATGCACAGCGCCGACTTCGCGAGGCACACGTTGACGCCGGAGGGAGACAGGGGCCTTGAGGTAGGCGCCAAGAGCATGGCCATGGCCACAGTCGAGATACTCACGGACCCGGGCCTGCTCGCCGAGATAAAGGCCGAGTTCGAGAACAACAGAGTCTAACCCCCACCTCTTACACGTAATCTCGTTACTTCATCCCTAGATGCTGCAAAGTATGGGGGGGCGGTAGGCTAGTTTTCGAGCCACTCGATGACTTCCGGGACGCTCACCAGCCCCTCTCCCGGGTGCACCACGGGGTTCTCCCGTATAGTGAACACGTACCCCGTCTGAGGGGATCTTATCCTCTCGATGATCTCGAAGTCGCGTGGGCTGTAGATGAACCCGACCTCGTCGCCCTCTTCAACGGTGTCCCCGAGGCCCACCGACGGTATGAATACCCCTCCTTTGCCGCTGTGGGCGACATATACCTTGGGGTCGGCCCTCCACTTGAGCTTGACCTGCCTCTCCGGCAGCTCAACCTCTCCCTCGATGATCCCCAGGTCCTTCATGATGTTCTTGACTCCGCGGTACGCGGTCTTCACCGCCTCCTCGTCGAAGTGGGCGTGGCCCCCAAGCTCGGGCACTATCGCCGGGACGCCCTTGTCCACGCAGGACGCCCTCAGGGTCTTACGGCCGCCGTACGCCTCGGTCTCCACGTACAGTATTGGCGCCCCGAACAGCCTGGCCATCTCCTCGGAGCGCCGAGCGGTCTCGCTTGGCGCCGCCTCGGAGACCCCGTCGGCCTCGTAGAAGACCCACACCGGGCAGTACCTGCTCGCGGTGTGAAGGTCCACCACCTCGTCCGCATGGCTCACCAGCTCGGTCCATATCATGTAGGCCATGCGCTCGGTGAGGCTCCCCTGCGGGTCCCCCGGCCACACCCGGTTCATCCCCCCGGGCTTAGGGTCGAACATCGTCGCCCTCGTCTTCTCCCTGAAGGCTAGAGGGTTTGGGAGGCAGTAGATCAGCGTGCCTCTCATATCACGGGGGTCCAGCTCGGCCATGAGCCGCCTCAGGGCCTCCAGCCCCATTACCTCCGAGCCGTGCTGAGCCACCTGGACGTAGAGGGTCT
>CAZBUI010000173.1:0-4507 GCA_964495055.1 uncultured Candidatus Bathyarchaeia archaeon
GAGAGTACACAGTCTGCTTCACCGACGTCGCGACGTGGAACAGAGTAGAGGCAACCTTCACCATAGACCCATGGACCGAGGTAGTCGACCACCGTTCACCGGTCGCTGTCATCGAGTGCTTGGACACGGGTGTCGAGGGAGAATACTTCTACTTCAGCGGCAGGAAGTCTACGGACGAGGACGGAGTCATCCTGTACTACACGTGGAGCTTCGGCGACGGCTTCTCCTCCAACAACATGAACCCCATACACAAGTACTGCACACAGGGCGACTACACCGTGAAGCTCACTGTGAAGGACAACGACGGCCTAACGTCATCCACCGAGAAGACAGTCCGCATAAAGGACGAGGGCACTCAAGCTGAGTTCACCGCCGTCAACCCGGAGGGGCTGGCGCCTCTGACTGTACAGTTCTGGGAGGCAAGCGAGTCCTACGACGACATAACGAGGTACGAGTGGGACTTCGGCGACGGATACAGGAGCAACGACAGGAATCCAGCGCACACCTACACGGAGACAGGGTTCTACGACGTAGCCCTCACCATATTCGACGAAGACGGAGAGGGCTTCACCACCTTGAAGCCGGGCTTCGTCAAGGTCTGGCACATGGACTATAAGCCCCCCAGGATCGAGACAGCCCAGGCCGAGAGAACGGACAACGAAAACGTCCACGTCGCCGCCTACATTATAGACGACCAAGGGATAACCACGGTTACGCTGTCCACCGTGAAAGGCGAGACCCAGCTCCAGCCAGTTCCCGGTGCTGACGGGCTGTACAGCTGCACGACAAACAGGTTCACCGAAGGGATAATAGTCGCCACGGACGTGGCGGGTAACACCCAGCAGATACGGGTAGTGACCAACACATCCACCGTCGGCGCAGGGCTCCAGTGGTTGAGCCCAAGCTGGAACACCGTCACCATCCATGAAAGCCAAGAAAAGACCCCAGTAAACGCCTTAACCCTCCTGCCCCTAGGACAGGACGCCGTTGCCGCATATGCTCAGGCGAACAATCACTCAGACCCCCAACCTTCCATCGAGAGCATATGGAGGTACGACCCATACATCGGCTACACGATGTACGACCCGGCCACAAGCCTAGGAGAGATCACCAACCTCCAGCCAGGCGAGACCTACTGGATAAAAGTCTCCCAGGGGTACCCCCTCTCCTCCCTCCTCACAAGCGATTGTAGATAGTCATCCCCCATCTACAACAATTATTCTAGGGATATACAGAAGGAAAACAAGACTCGGCGTGAACTAGGTTGAACCATGCTCGGACACTGAAAACGCTGCTGCTGCTTCTGGTTGCAGCCAGCACAGCGTCAACAAGCATCGTCCATGCCGAGCCCCTCCCCCACGCGGTGAGCTGCGTACTAACCATCGGCGACACACCTGTACAAGACCACCTCCTCGTCGAGGCCAAGATCGACGGCATACTGTACGCCGCGACGCACACCAAGGACGGCAGATTCGGGTACGACCCCTACTTCAAGATACCGGCTGACACGCCCTACACAGAGGATGTGGAGGGCGGGAGAGACGGAGACACGGTCCATATCTACTTGGACGGGGAGGAGATACTGGAGTTCACGTTCGAGTCCGGCAGAATCAGCAACTTCGTCGAAGACATCTCCGACCTGTTCAACGACCCCCCCGTAGCGTCAGCGCAGACGAGCCTCACCGGGGTGGTCGGGTACAGCGTGATGCTCGACGCGACAGAGTCCTATGACCCCAACACGGCTAACCTCACATACACGTGGCGCCACGAGTTCGGGTCGGATACCACCGGAGAGCTCGCCTCGGTCACGTATCAGATGGTCGGCGAGTACACCGCCACTTTGACCGTAGCCGACCCCCAGGGGCTCGAGGACTCCGTGAACATCGACGTAACAATCCTGCCACAGCCCGCGCCAACAGGCTGGTCCCAGCAGGACGTAGAAGGGGGAAGACAGAGCCAAGTCTCCCTAGACGAATCCGCCTCCATATGGGTTACCAGCTTCGACTCCATGACCGTGTCGCTCCTCGACTTCAACAGAGCCTTCCTCGACAACGGGCTCCCCCAGGTAAACTGCGGCACCTCCTTCGCGTTCATCTGCGACCACGGCAAACTCGTGTATCCTGTCTACGTCGAGGCCGAGATACCTGAAGCCCTCTCAAGTTACGATGACCTAAGGCTGTACAGCTGGCATGCTGGTGGCTGGCATCCGGTACACGATTCGGGGAAGATCACCGGAGAAGACAGAGTCTGGGCCTACCTCGACGAAACCAGCCTCGGCGAGGGACTATACACGGTGGGCTACGAGCCTGGTGTGTCAAGCCCGCGGGTCGAACGCCTGAGACTAGAAAAAGAGGGCGACAGGTACATCATACTGGCCAACTTCGACTTAATAGACCCGTCCAGCAGGGCTTACCTGAGGATAGGGGACAGGCTGGTCGCCACGAAAAACATCCTTGGCAACGAGGTTGTTTTCGAGGCGAGGGACCTTGAGCCGGGAACCCATGTGTTAAAGATAAACGGCTTAGTGGAGGAGACGATGATCCACTCAGACGAGAACGTCTATCTCCTGTTCTCGTTGAGCGCGCTCCCCGTCGCCCTCACCTCCCTCGTGTTCAAGAAATTTAACTAAGATATTGCTAATTATCAATATATTTGTCCCTTGGAGATTGGACAAAAGCTTTACATACTCATAGAACATACTTTCATTCTTGAAAATCAATGTCAACTAGCGATGAAGGAATAGTAGTTACTATCGATGCTAAACGATTGATAGCTATAACTATACTAGCAGTGATAACAGTAGGCACGCTGTACTCGTACATCATGGCGCTCTTTGCTTTCATAGCGCCTAACCCAGGCACATACTTGTTTGAAGCATCTGGTGATACCTACGATACGTCAAACAACCTACAGGGCACGTTCAGCAGGAAAACCATTGTAAGGGTCAAGGCGACCGTGGAGATGGCAACCGCGTACTACACATATTCGCCTCCAGACTATACAAGCTATACAAGCTTGTCAGGGGCCTCACCCTATCGAGTGTTCATACAGATAATTGACCCAGACGATCAACCCTATAAATCATGTTACACCGCGACAGGCTCGCTGACACCAGGGGGCTCAAAAGAATACACCGCTGATTTCTATCTGGATCTGGGTGCCCCTACAGGCGATTATACTGTCTTGGTGTATGTCTGGAGTGACAAGTTGCCGGACGGTGTCTCACTCGAGTCTACCCCTCCGGCTTTCAGCTTTGAGGTGACATGAGGTGAATATGATGAAAAAGCGTTACTCTAGGATCGTTCTCGTTCTTCTACTGCTGTCTTTGGCGCCTACCGCAACCGTGTTAGGTGCACCTTCCATCTGGATCACGCCAGACAAATCTCAATACAACCGTGGGGACGAAATATATATCCATATATCTGGGTATAGTCCAACCATCAATGACTTTTGGCTCCTTCAGATTACTGACTCAAGTGGAATACCAAGATTCGCCGCACAAATGCCTGATCCAGGAAGCTGGACACCTAGTCCTTTCATTATTCCTAGCGACTGGCCGCGCGGGACATACACCATATACGTAAGGGAGGACACCGATGAAGCTGGATCAACTACGTTCTATCTATACGTTCCCAGCGGAGGAGGAGTCTACATACCGCCGCCGCCGACCCTACCCACAGCCGAGGAGCTGGAGGATATGTCCGCAGCCGACGCTGCTGAGGAGCTCCTGTCCCTATCCAAGAATAACGCCTCACAACTGTTGACAGAGGTCTCAGAAGACTTCGCCGTGAAGATACTGGGCAAGCTAGACACCGAGGAGGCAACCGACATCCTGGAAGCAGGAGTAGATAATGGCTTGGCAGACGAACTCGGTGCGTTGCTCAACGACGTAGACGACGAGTCAGCGGCTACGTTGCTTCTGGAGATCGAGCCAGAATCAGGCGCGAGCTTGGTCGAGGCGATGGCGAACGACGACCTCACTGAGGCCGCGAAGAAGGTGGAGGCAGCCGTCAAGAAGAGGCTCGGCGAGACCGACCCGGAGAAGGCTCAGGAGATCCTCGACAAGATAGCAGCCACGCTTGACAACACAGACACGGACGCCCTCGTGGACATATTCGTGGAGATAACCAACCTGCCCGAGACGCCGGAGACGGTGGCCACGGTCATGGAGGCCATGGAGGTCACCAAGGTGCTGGACGTGGTCAGCGCCTGGGTCGACGCGGGCAGCATGGAGGAGCTCGCCGAGGTCTTCGGCTACTTCACGGAGGACTTCTTGGAGACGATCTACCGTGGCATGACCACCGCCGAGAGGACCGCACTATACCCGTACCTCTCAGAGGAGACGGTCGCCGCGCTGCCTGACCTCGGGGAGTTCACGGTCAGCGGTCTGTCCATATCCCCTGATACGGTGGAGCCGGGCGAGGTTGTGACCATAAGCGTCGACGTGGAGAACGTCGGCACCGGAACCTCAACATACACGGTGAACCTCAAGATAGACGGCACCACC
>CAZBUI010000174.1:0-4448 GCA_964495055.1 uncultured Candidatus Bathyarchaeia archaeon
CTTACGGGGCGCATGGGCCCGGAGCAGGGCGACGAGCTGGGCACAGGCGTGCCCCGGCGCGAGAGGACCCTCATGACGCGCCTTGCCTCGAAGATGGACCAGGTGATACAGCTCTAGCCCCCGGTTCACCGCCTTCTCCGGCGTCTAGCCGCGGCGCGCCTCGCTGAACTGCGGCGCCCGGTCCTCGGCGGTGGGCTCCCTGATCAACAGCATTATCATGGTCGTCGTGAGGAGGCCCAGCACCGAGTTGATTATGAACGGGATGGCGTACCCGGGCACCCCGAGCCCCAGCACACGGAACGTCGTGAACCTGTACGTGTCGTATATCCAGGTGCCCAGTATGGGGCCCACGACGCTGCCCGCCGTGAACGCCGTCCCGAAGAGCCCGAACACCCTACCCCGCACCTCGGGGGGCACCAGGTCCGCCCGGAGCGCCCTGAACGCCGGCATGCTCACGTTGAACCCCAGGCTCCTCACGCTCACCACCACCCCCGCCTCGGTGATGCTGCGGGTGAAAGGCAGAGCCAGCCCGGCGACGCGGGACACGTAGTTCCCCAGCCCTATGAGGGGCTTCCTTCCCACCCTGTCCGCGAACCTGCCCGCCACGTAGCTGGCCAGCAGCCCGATGAACCCGCTTACGCTGATGATGGTGCCTATGGCCACCGGGTCCATGCCGAACCTGTCCATGTAGAACAGCACCATTATGGGTATGATGAACCCGACGCCGACGCCGCTCACGAACCCGTTCACCAGCAGTATCTTCAGGGGCCGCGTCAGCTCGACCCTGGGCGCCTCCCCCGGCTCCCCCATCCCCGGCGCGCTCCTCCGCTCAGGCTCCTCGATGAGCACGTAGATCATCATCAGGGCCACCAGCGCGAGCAGCGAGTCCACGAAGTAGGGCACCCTGTAGCTCATGAGCAGGCTGGACCCGCGGCTCACGGCGAGCCACTGGATGCCGCCGCCCAGCATGGGCCCCAGGTTCCTGCCCACCATGTTCATCGACATAATGTACCCGGCCGCCTCGCCCCTCCTCAGGGGGCTCACCAGGTCTATGAGGAGGGTCTCTGAGGCCAGCATGGCGGCGCTGGACACGGCGCCGTTGACCACCCTTATCGCGAGCAGCCACTCCCAGCTGGGCACCAGCCCCGTGAGAGTGCCGAGGATCACGTCCGCGCCGACGCCCACCATCATCAGCCTCTTCCTGCCGTACCTGTCCGTCAGGCTCCCCATCTTGGGGCTCATCACCGCGTGGGCGATCATGAAGCTGCTCGTGAACAGCCCCACGCTGGCCACCGTGGCGCCCAGCTCCAACACGTAGCTGGGGAAGAAAGATATGGGCAGAGCAATGGCCAGCGACTCTATGAGCTGTACCGCGCCCAGCGTCAAGATAGGTCCACTCAGCTTTCCCTCGCCCAGACCAGACACCCCGAAGTTTACACCACTGACCCCGCACCGGATATAAACCCAGCTATAGCGCGGCGAGCGCCCTGACGTAGACCTCGTATTCGCTCTCGCTGAACAGCACGAACACCACCTCGTCCAAGGCGGAGTTCTCCTCGATGAAGCCCTTGACCGCCGCGAGGGCCGTCCGCGCCGCCTTCTCCACGGGGTACCCGTAGGCGCCGGTGCTGATTGACGGGAACGCCACCGACTTCAACCCGTTCTCCACGGCCACCCTCAGCGAGCTCCTGTACGCGGCCGCCAGCAGCCTCTCCTCCCCGCCGCCTCCGCCCCGCCACACAGGACCCACCGTGTGGATTACGTGTCGCGCCTTGAGGCTGCCGCCGCCGGTGATGACCGCCTCCCCGGTGGGGAGCCCGTCGGGGTACCTGGTCCTCCTCACCTCTATGCACTCCGAGAGGATGGCTGGGCCTCCGGCCCTGTGGATGGCGCCATCCACTCCTCCTCCGCCCATGAGGCTGCTGTTCGCGGCGTTCACCACGGCGTCGGTCTCCATCTGGGTAATGTCACCTCTCACGAGCCTCACCCTCGTGCCGTCGAGCATCATGAAGCCAACTCCGGCACATGTTTATAAGACGGTTTCCCCTACGCCGGGCACCGTAAAACGGTTAGAACACCCTCTTTCCGTTAAAAAAGCGCAGAAACAGGGAGTCCCACTCTCTTCGCTGCTCTGCGCTTGTCGAGGGACGTTAAACTTTGTGGAGGGTAATACGCCGTTAGATAATCGCTTGATACGTTGTTACACCCGTTTTTAAAGGCTTTCTCGCTGAGGCGCTCTCAAACATGGAACTATGCGACGTATAGCTTTTATTTTTGGTATCTTCTAGAAGACTGATAACCCATGGAGGCGGGCCTCGGCCAGTTTGATGCGATATACAATATCCTCATCTTGGTCGTGGTTATCTCCTTCGTGGCACGCCAAGTCAATTTTCCCTCCACCATCGCGTTCATATTCGCAGGGCTGCTGGCGACCTGGCTGCCCGGGGGCACCCTCCCCTCGCTCTCGCCCGAGATATTCCTCGCCATCCTCCTGCCGCCCATACTCTTCAACGAGACCATCACCCTCGACATAGAGGGCTTCATCGACGACAGCGACATCATACTCTTCTACGCCGTGGTGGGCACCGCTTTGATGGTCGCCGCGGTGGGGCTATACACCCACTACGTCCTGGGCCTCACGTGGATAGAGTCCTTCATGCTGGGGATAATCGTGGCCCCCACCGACCCCGTCTCGGTCACCGCGACCTTCAAGCAGCTCGGCGTCATCAAGCGTTTCCAGCTCATAGTGGCCGGGGAGAGCCTCTTCAACGACGGCGTCGCCATCGTGGTCTACAGCATACTCCTCCTAATCATCGAGTCGGGGGCCGTAACGGGCATCGAGGTCCTGCAGATAACGGCGGTGAAGGTGCTGGGAGGCGTACTCCTGGGGTACATCTCCGGCTTCTTAGTCCACCTCATCTTCTGCTGGGCCGACGACATCTTCGTGGAGATCCTGCTAAGCTTCATAGTCGCCTTCGGCGTCTTCAGGTTGGCCGAGCAGTTCCACGCCAGCGGCGTCATCGCGGTGGTCATCGCGGGGCTCCTGCTGAACTACCGGTTCAGGACCAGCGGAGGCATCTCGGAGCACGACGAGGAGAGCATGGAGGTCATGTGGGAGTTCGTAGGCTTCATCGCCTCCAGCTTCGCGTTCATCTTCATAGGGGTCAGCCTGAAGCCTTCCATACTGGTGGGCTTCGCGTTGCCCATACTCGGCCTCCTCCTCTTCAGCGTCCTGTTCAGGTACGTGATGGTGAGCCTCGTCGCGGAGTTCCTGGAGCGACGCCGCAGCAAACGCATCCCCCAGAACTGGCGCGTCGGCATGACTTGGAGCGGGCTCAGGGGCGCGGTCTCGGTGGTGCTGGTCCTGGGCGTCGTCGGTCTGGGCCTACCCAACATAGAGACCATGCTCGCTCTCACCTACGGGCTGGTCCTCGGCACCAACGTCCTCCAAGGCCTCACCATGCCCGCCTTCGTGAAGCAATTGAAACTTTCCGGCACAAGACCCCGGCCAGAGCCCCAGCCACCGAAGGCAGAGGAAGCCGAGCCTGAGCTGTAACGTTTATTATTCCTGCTTCGACTGGCGCCATGGCTGTCATGCAGTCGCAGAGCGGCTCAGGATGCTCTTGGACCTGGAGGAGAAGTACGCCGTGGAGCTCGACCAGGAGTACCGGGGCTACGGCGACGAGGTCGTGAGGGAGCTTATCAAGTCAGTGATGGTGGACTCCCGGAAGCATGTGGGCCTCTGCAAGACCGCCGCCTATGTCGTGGAGGGCCGGAGCCTCTCTATAACCGACGTGGAGTGCGAGGAGCTGGAGAATAGGCTCAGGCTCCACATAGAGAAGGAGCAGGAGATGCTGGACGCCGCCAGGCAGCTCATGGAGGAGGTGAAGGATGAGCGGGTGCAGAAGCTGCTCATAATGATATACGAGGACGAGCTCATGCACCACCCGTTCCTGGAGTCCTTCCTGGAGACCATACTCAAACGGGAGACCATCACCGAGGAGGACATATGGGATATGCTCTTCCGCGACCTGCCCACCCACGGCCACGTCGCCGACCCCTACGCCGATAGCCCCTACGGCCCGTGACAGTATCCATATGTATCTTTTTCTTTATACAATATTAAATATTAAAAATACTTCATTTGAAGATAGCCACATAAAATTACAATAATCGTCGTCACTATTCATGGCTATTTTTTTATACTCATACATTTACTCATAATTAGAACCCATGGGGGCGTGATGCATGGGTAACCGAGTGGATATCATTGCTTTAATCGACATAGACACCCCTATGCCTGTGAAACAATGCCTCGAGAGGTGTGACCGCGGCTTCCGGGTGGAACAGGCCTCGAACATGGTGGCGTTCAGGCGGCTCATACTGTCGAAGAAGTTCGACTGCATAATATCCATGATGGAGTCGCCGTGCGTGGGCGACGTCATCTG
>CAZBUI010000175.1:0-4408 GCA_964495055.1 uncultured Candidatus Bathyarchaeia archaeon
CCTCGAGGCCGCGTACGTGGACATCATATGCAGCGCGCCGGATAAGGACGTCACCGAGACAAATTACTTTGAGATCGACGAGATCTTCGGCGAGGTAGAGGGCGTGGAGCGTGTAGACCACTTCATAAGGTGGAGGGTGGAGCTGAGGTCCCCCGAGATCAACGGAACCGTCGAGGCCATTTTGCTTGCTCTGCCCGACGACTCGTCGCTCTATGGGGGGATGTCCGTCGATGGGCCCCTAGAGGATGGAGTGGTTTACGTCGACGCCTCCTCAGCGAATGCGACGCTCATACGTAGCAGCGATCCGCTCACCCTTAGGTTCGAGACGTATATGCCGTTTAACCCGCCGGGTTTCGAGTTCAGGCACCGCAACTATACAGTCGCCGGCTCCGTGGCCCTGGACGAGAGAACCTACACGATCAGCGTGGGAAGGTATAACATCTATCTGAGGGACCTGATCCAGAGCAGCGAGTCATTGAGCCGCAGACCAAGGTACAACATGATCCTCATGACCGAGGATACCCTGGAGGAGATTCTTGACCCCATCTTCGCGGAGATGAGGCGGCCAGTCGACGACCAGACGACCCAGGCGCTGATAATGTTGGACAGAGATACGCTGATCAACCAGTGGGATATAGACGGCTCGATGAACAGGCTGCAGGGCATATTCGACGACATAAACACAGAAGGCGCCGAGTACATGTATACCCCCCGAAGCTATCTGCAGGAGATCTTGATCACCGTCTCGCAGTTATCCAACCAGATGAAGACGAGCACCATCCTGGTGGCTCTCCCGGTCTTCTTCTGCGCCTGGTATCTCGGTATGACGGTGTCTGACGTGGTCTTCAACCTCAGGCGCAGGGAGATCGGTCTGCTTTTCACGAGAGGCATGACTCACAGGCAGGTGCTATACATCCTGGTCTTCGAGGGGCTCATTGTGAGCGCGCTGGCGGCGGTGGTCGGGGTTCTAGCTGGTGCGGCCGTCCTCGTGATCGTGATCCCCGAGATGGGGTTCCTCGAGGTCTTGAACAGCGTAAGCCCGTTGACCATGGGGGCCACCCTGCTGTTCAGCACGGCGCTGGCGTTGACGGCGGTCTACAGGCCCGCCCAGGAGGCCACCAGGATCAACATCGTCGACGCTCTGAGGGAGCATGTGACGGAGGAGGAGGGGGTCGGCGAGTGGCAGACGGCCTTGGTGGCTTTCCTGCTCGGGGCGTACAAGATTGGGATGCTGTTCCTCGGGTTAAGGGTGGACATGTTCGAGCCTACCAGCGGCAACCTGATAGCCACGTTGCTGTACTACACGTGGTGGGGGACGGATTATCTGCTGAGTTACATCGCCCCAATACTGCTGTTCTGGGGCTTCATCAAGCTGTTTCTGAGGTTCGTGCCCGGCTTCCATACGGCGCTGGGCGAGTTGGCGTCCCTCGTCGCAGGCGACGCGGCCAGGTTCTCGGCCATAAGCTCGGGGAGGAACCTGAAGAGGGTCGCAGCTTCGACCTTCATGGTGGCGCTCATAATGAGCTTCAGCGTCTCCGTGGTCGGTAACGTCGCAAGCACGAGCGACTTCATGGAGCAGGCTGTGAGGCAGAGCGTCGGCGCCGACGCGTCTGTGTGGCTCTTCGAGGGCGAGGACGTCGAGGCGCTCATGGCGCGGGTGTCGGAGATACCGGGCGTCACGGCGGTTGCTGATGAGACCCACTTCACCCCGGTCTCGGCCTTCGGGGAAACGCCCATCAGGGCCATAGACCCGCTTGAGTGGAGGGACGCGGCCTACGCTGACCCAGGCTGGGCCGACCCGGAGGTGTTCGACGCCATGGCGGAGGACGAGTTCGCCGGCATCATGGAGCGGGGGGCGGCGGAGGTCGCCCAGGTCGACGTCGGCGACGTCTTCCTTGTTAAGCTGCAGTCCAAGCTGTACCCCATAACGGTCGTTGGCTTCTTCGGCAAAGAGCTCGGAGAGGCGTGGGTGCTTCAGAACCCAACCATCTACGTCAACGAGGGTTTCCTGGTCAATGTGAAGAAGAAGTTCATAGAGCAGAGGCGGCTGGTTGTGGAGCTCGCCGAGGGCGCAGACCTGGAGGCGTTCAAGGCTCAGGCGGTGGCCATCGACAGGGACGTGGAGAGGGTTGACGTGACAGAGCTAGAGATGGAGAGGGCGCTGAACAACATCTACTTGGCGGGTCCGAGGAGGATCGAGGAGCTGGGCGCCTATTTCGCGGGGCTCGTGGCCAGCCTCGGCGTCGCGCTGATAGTGTCTACGCTGGTGAGGAGCCGGGCCAAGGAGCTCACGATAATGTCCATCAGGGGATACGGCCAGTCCCAGATGGCGCTGAGCCTGCTCTTCGAGAACCTAGGTATGGATCTGTTGGCGATGGCGCTGGGCGGCGCGGTGGGTTACGTCTCGCTGAAGGGGCAGGTGCAGCTGTTCAACCAGATGGTGGCGGTGGCCGTGGAGAGGAGGATAATGTTCCCGTGGTCGGCGCTGTCCAGCATTGCCGCGATAGCGGGGCTGCTGCTCCTAGCCACGGTGGCACCCATATTGGTGGCCGTCAGGAGGATATCCGTTTCACCGGATCTGAGGTTGGAGGAGTGAGTATTGAGTAAGAGAAACGCGGTTATCGTGAGGGATCTGATAAAGATCTACAGGCTGGGTCAGGTGGAGGTCCAGGCTCTCAGGGGCGTGAACATGAACGTCCGGAAGGGGGAGATGATCTCCCTCATAGGGCCCAGCGGCTCAGGTAAGTCCACGCTGCTGAACATCATGGGCGGCCTCGACAAGGCTACCGCCGGTAGCGTGAGGGTGTTCGACACGGATCTTACCAACCTTGGCCCCGGTGAGCTTGTGAGCTTCAGGCGGGGGACGGTGGGCCACATCTTCCAGAACATGAACCTTATTTCTACTTTGACGGCGTTGGAGAACGTGGAGCTGCCCATGGCGGCGCTGGGGGTTAAGGGGGATGAGAGAAGGAGGCGGTGCACGGAGCTCATCGACGTTGTGGGGCTCGGGGACAGGGTGGATCATAAGCCTGGGGAGCTGAGCGGCGGCGAGCAACAGAGGATTGCTTTGGCTACGGCTCTGGCTAACGATCCGCCTCTGATATTGGCGGACGAGCCCACGGGGGAGTTGGACACCGAGAACGCCCGTGTGGTGGTGGAGTATCTGCGGAAGATAAACCGGGAGCTTGGGAAGACGGTGGTCATGGTGACTCATGACCCGAGTGTTGCGAGGGTGGCGGACAGGATTCTGCGGATGCATGACGGGGTGGTGCAGGCTGATGTTGCGCCTACGCGGGATGAGGCGGGGCCCGCAGACTACGGTGAGATGCTTCGGGCGAGGATCACGGAGCTGGATGCTACGTTGGCGGGGTTGGATAGCCAGTTTAAGGCTGGGGCGATTACTGGTGACGAGTATGTGGAGAGGCAGACGCGGCTTCGGAACACGGTGGAGGTGTTGCGTGAGGAGCTTCACCGGTTGGGCATAGTGCACTGAATTTCGTTAGCTTCTTCTTAGGAATGGTTTGTTGCAGGTTACTTGGTATTAGGGAAAAAATTTCTGTGGCGGGGAATTTTCCTAGTTACATGGAATCAGCATTTTATGTCGGTGGACTACACTTTTGTATATGATTTGATCAGAAAGAGGCGTTTCTGGGGCTTCTTTCGGTAGAATGGACGTGGATTCGACGCATCTAGGTGACCTCCCTCCTAATGAGATGTTCAAGCGGGGTGGTGTTAGGGATGTTATTTTTTTTATGCATTCACCGTGACGATGCCCTGAAACAGTTGACCACCATTCAACCATTCTATTTGATATCTGAAAAGAATAATTACGTAAACCACCACATTGTCTTCATGGACGTATTCGACTCAAGCAAACTCGATAGACGCAGCTACAACCTCGGCATGATATACGCCTTCGCGGAGGCTGTGGGCAGCGGCGTGAAGCGCCTCGGCCTAAGCCCAGCCCTAACCGAGGAAGATTACGAGGAGGTAATAGACGACACCAGGCTCATAGCCGAGGAGTACGGCATCACCCTGCACACAGACAGGGACTTCTTGGAGACGCTGCTCTTCAACCCGGAGTACACAAGAGGCAAGATAGTGATCCACTTAGCCGACTCAAAGGAGACGGTGGACGAGTACCTGCGCCTCAAGGAGCGGAAGAGAAAGCTGAAAGAGTCGGGGGAGCTCACCAGGAAAACTGAAGAAGAGATCGCCCGGGGGCTGGGGGCGCTGCTCAGCTACAGCGAGGAAGCCGTGGACCGGCTGCTGGAGAACCCGCGTTTCTAGAGGTCGGCCCTCGTGACCAAGGTGAACGTGCTGTACTTGTACCGCCTCACCAGTATGTCGTAGTTGACCGCCACCGACCTGCCTTCACTGTAATCCGTTGCCCTTCCCGCCTTGATGT
>CAZBUI010000176.1:0-4392 GCA_964495055.1 uncultured Candidatus Bathyarchaeia archaeon
CGACCGTGTCGGCCTCATGGACCTCGGTGTTGTCGTTGCGGAGGGCACCCCAGACGAGCTGAGGGACCGCTACGGCGTCAAGAACCTGGAGGAGGTCTTCATGGAGGTGACTGACCACGAGTAAGCTCTCCTCCATCATAGTCAAGGAGATCAAGGAGCTCGTCAGGGACCCCAAGATACTCATAGGCGTCATACTGATGCCCATCCTCATCTTCCCTGTCATGGGCGGCGCCATCAGAATAAGCCAGGAATCGGTGCAGAGGGCCGTCGTAGGCGCAAGCTTCGCCGTCTACACGGACGACGAAGGCTTCGTCACGGAAGCGCTGATGGAGTACCTCTACAGCAACAATACCGTGGTCCCCATCGAGGCAGCCAGCTTGGAGGACGCCCTGAGGCAGTTCCAGGAGACCGACAGCAACGCCCTCATCTACATCCCCCGGGGCTACAACGACAACCTGACCCAGAGCATGAGCGGCGAGCTCATGGTATACGCCAACCTCAGGAAGCTGAACATGGCTGAGACCCAGAGCACCAACGTGGTGAGCAGCCTAATCAACATCTACAACTATTACTTCAGCCTCAGCAAGATCAGGAGGTTGCTGGAGCAGACAGGGGCGGCGGGTACCCCCGAGGCCATCAGGAGCCCAATATCAATACGGTACGCGTCGATACTGAAGGGCACGGTGCTGGACATACCACCCACCAGCATTATAAACCTGGTGATGAGCCAGAGCATAATGTTGCCCATAATGGTCATGATGATGGTCATGTTCGCGATACAGATGGCCGCCACCAGCATAGCCCTGGAGAAGGAGCAGAAGACCTTGGAGACATTGATGACGCTGCCCGTGAGCCGGCTCACCGTGCTGGCGGGGAAGCTAAGCGGCAGCATAGTCATCGCCATAGCCGGCTCGGTGAGCTACCTCATCGGGTTCGGGTACTACATGAACTCGGCGTTCGCGTTCGTGCCGGAGGCCGCCACCATGAGCATCGACGAGGTGAGCGTCGGCATCACGCCCTTCGGGATGCTCCTCGTGGGGATGGTCATCTTCGTCACCCTGGTCTCGGCGCTGGCCATGGCGCTGAGCATCGCGGTCTTTGCGGACAACGTCCGCAGCGCCCAGAGCTTCACGGGGATACTCATCACCCCCATAATGATCCCTGCGATAATCCTCATGTTCAGCGACATAGACATGCTGCCTCAGGCCGTCCAGTGGGTGCTGCTGGTGATACCGTACACCCACAGCATCATAGCCACCAAGGCCGCGTTCCTCGGCGACTACTTCATCGTCATAAGAAGCCTCGCGTTCATAAGCGTCTGGACCGTCGCGGTGCTGTACGTCGCGGCCAAGATATTCAGCACGGAGCGGATAATAACGGCGCGGTTCTCCCTCGGCGACTTAAGCAAGAGGATCAGGCCGGGAAGGTAGACGCAGGGAAGGTTCAGCGTTTACTTAAGACTAAAATAACATCTTTTTTGAGGATAAATATGAAGAGTTACGTGAAGATACTGAGGTCGCCGCTCCTCGAAGCCATCAGGGCGCTCGACAATATCGCCGTGGAGATATAGGACGTCGGCGTGATGAACCCGCTGATACGGATTGCTCCATACGACTCCATGACCTCGGACGAGGCGAGGGTGTACTTCGAAGCCGTCGGCAGCGTCAAGCCCAGCCGATACGACTCCATCATAAGCAAGCCAGGGGAGTCCCTGGGTGGGTACAACTACTACTTCGAGTGGTTCCAGCGGCCGAGGATAAAGGACGTCCAAGTGCTGCTAGAGAAGATCGACGAGGCACTGAAGCCCCTCGGCTGCTGATACGCCATAACGACTAAGAAGCCCCGGCTGAAGCCTCCACTTTCACCTGTCTACCAGCATTTTTTGTTTACTGGCTGTGGATACGCCCCAAAGCCTATTCGTTCCAGGGATCATCACTAACCATGATGACTCCTGAGCTAGTCTGTATAGTGGGTTCAGGGTTTCTGGGGACCCAGATCGGGGTTACATGCGCTAGACACGGCTACGCGGTTAACATGTACGACATCTCAGAGGAGGCGCTGGCTTCATCGTCTGAGGCCGCAGACAACTACATCGATGAATGGGTGGACGACGGTGAAATCACCGTGGAGGAGAGCCAAGCCTTGAAGCGAAGGATATCCCACGTTGATGGCTTGGAGAAAGCCGCCTCAAGCGCCGACGTCGTGATCGAGGCCGTCGTGGAGCGTCTCGACGTCAAGCGGGAAGTCTTCAGGAGGCTGGACGAGATTTGCCGCGGCGATGCCTTCATAGCCACAAACAGCTCGTCCATAAGGGTATCGAAGATAGAGGACGCGACGAGCCGCCCCCACCGCGTACTCAACATGCACTTCTACGGGTACCCTTGGAGGCGGCGGGTTGTCGAGCTCATGAGGGGCTCATCCACCTCGGACGAGGTCATGGAGAAGGCACGGGGGTTCTGCACTAGCATCGGAGTCTACCCGTTGATGGTGCTCCGGGAGAGCACGGGCTTCATCTTCAACAGGGTCTGGAGGGCCGTCAAGAAGGAGTGCCTCAGAGTCGTGGACCAGGGCGTAGCCTCCTTCGAGGACGTGGACAGGGCCTGGATTAGCCTCTACGAGACGGAAACGGGACCCTTCGGAATGATGGACAGGGTGGGGCTGGACGTGGTGAGGGACATCGAGATGGTATACTACGAGGAGTCGGGTGACCCCTCGGACGCTCCTCCTGACTTACTGCTAAGGAAGATAGAACGTGGGGAGCTGGGGGTGAAGACCGGCCAAGGCTTCTACAGCTACCCTGACCCCAGCTACCTTGAGCCGGGGTGGCTCTACGGAGAAAATTGACCGCCTATAGTTGAAGAACGAGCTTCAAGAGCTCCACCCTGGAGCCCTCTACGTCTTCTTCCATGGCGGCTTCGCGAGTGAATCCGTGGCTCAGGTAGAAGCTTATGGCTCTCTCGTTGAAGCTCCGTCTTCACCATCATGGCCTCGCATCCGCTGCCCCTTGCCGCCTCGATGGAGTGGTTTAACAGCCTGTTGCTGACGCCGACGCCCGTCATGCTCTCGAGGACGATTATTCCCGATAGCTCGACCAGCTCGTCGCTTACCCTTCTGTTCGACGAGAACCCGACCACCCGTTCATCGTGTAACGCGATGAAGCCCCGTGTGTCGTCTCTGCCGAGCAGGTCGGAGAGGAAACCGTGGCTGGCCAAGCGCTGCACGGTCTCCTCGGTGGCCCCCGTCCACCCATGCGCTCCGGGCCCCGCCTCCCTCCACGCTTCACGCAGGAACTCGATGAGGCGTTCAACGTCTCTCTGTTGGGCTTCTCTCACGATCATCAACAGGCAAACCCACGATCAAGCTATTATTGTTAATCGTGTAGATGATGCCTGAGGTTAGATGCTTCACAGATTTAAGCCCAAGCTGTATTACCATACATATGGCCCGAACGAGCCTGCGCACCGCGTGAAGCCCGGCGACACAGTCGTCGCTCCAACCGTGGACGCCGGAGGCAACGACGGCAGGGGTAACCCCATCCCCGACGAGATGAGGCAGAAGGCTCAAGGCACCTCCCTGAGCCGCTCCAACCCTTTGACGGGGCCCTTCTACGTCGAAGGGGCCGAACCGGGGGACACACTGGTGGTGGACATCAAGAGGATCATGCTCGACAGGGACTGGGCGTACTCGTCCATAATGCCTGGGTTCGGCTCCCTCACCGAGGAGATCCCCGGGAGGAGCCTGTTGCTGAACGACCCGCTCCCAAGCAAGAGGTACGTGTGGGTCTTGGATGCAGCCAAAGGCATCGGCACGGTGGAGCTCCCTGGAAGCAGGCTGGGGAAAGTTGCAATACCGCTTCACCCCTTCATCGGGTCCATCGGGGTCGCGCCGCGCTACGGCAGGGTGGAGATGTCGTTGACGCCAGGGGAGTACGGGGGAAACATGGACTGCGTCGAGACCTGTGAAGGCGCGACGCTACACCTGCCCGTGTTCGTCGAGGGAGGCTACCTCGTGTTCGGGGACGTCCACGCGGCTCAAGGCGACGGCGAGCTCTGCGGCGTGGCCCTGGAGACCTCCGCGCAGATCACCCTCAAGTTAGACGTGGTAAAAGGGAAGACCATCGACTGGCCGAGGATCCTGGACGACAAATGGATCATGACGGCGGGCAGCGGCAGGCCTCTCATGGAGGCGTACAAGATCGCCCACGTGGAGATGGTGAAGTGGCTGTGTGACGAGCACGGCTTCGACAAGTGGGACGCTCTGCAGCTTCTCTCTCAGGTGGGCAGATGCAGGGTGGGAAACGTGGTGGACCCTAACTACACGGTGGTCGCCAAGTATCCTAAAAAATACATACCCGAATAAAGTGTTGAACAATTTAATAAAACGTGGTGGGGA
>CAZBUI010000177.1:0-4371 GCA_964495055.1 uncultured Candidatus Bathyarchaeia archaeon
ATAAGGAATGTTACTCAGAGGCTCCTCGGCATCGGCATCATAGAGGAGAGCGACAGACACCTACTGCTCCAGTGTAGCATAGACCCCAAGAACTTTCCACTGGAGACCGTCATAAAACGCCTCCATATAATCACCAGCATAATGTTCAAGGAGAGCATCGACGCCCTCATCGACAGAGACATGGAGCTGGCCAAGGACGCCATCACACGTGAATATGAGGCAGATACTATATTCTGGCTCCTAGCACGCCTCCTCGCCAGCGCACAGCAGTCAAGGCTGATCTCAGAGGCCATCGGGATAATAGACCCTATGGAGGTGGTTGAACACAACCTCATCGCCTGGTACCTGGAGATGATCGCAGACAGGCTGAACGCCATAGCTGGAAATATAATTCTGCTGGAGGAACGGCGAGATGGAAGCGACGAGAGCCTCATAGAGCGTTTGAGCCAAATCGGTATGATCTGCTTCACGATATTCGATCAGGCAATGAGGAGCATGTTTGATAAAGACCTGAAGCTTGCCAGCGACGCCGTAGACCTCTATGAGGCTGTTGGTCGAGAGGAGGAGTCCTTATTGAAGGAGTTTCAGGCGAACCACGACCCCGAGGTATCCGCGTACGTCAACGAGATAGCGTGGGAGCTAAGAATAATCGCGGAGTACGCCACAACAATAGCGACCATCAGCATCGACAACGTGCTCAAGAACGAGAACGAGATATGCTCCGTAGAGGAGAGAGAGGAAGCGTAAGGATTCACCATCTATTCGGTAATCTAAACCGGTATGGTTTTACCAAAATTATAGGTAACTAAGATTAACAGGCACTCGTGGTGGCTTTCCGTAATATTTCCAAGAAAGTATCGGGGTCAATGGGCTTGAGAAAAACCTCGAAAACAGTAAAACCCAGCTCTGTTGGTATATCTAATAATAGTTTTAACCTAGTAGTGGTCTATTTTCGGATTGTTATGAGCTTCGTAAAGGAAGTCTCTTCATGGATTCTCCAGGGAATCAACGGCATAATACACGACACCAGCGACGAACACATAGAGGAAATGATCCGGCACATACTACGCGCGAAGGGTAAAAAGATCCTCGTGTTGGGAAGCGGTAGAAGCGGCTTTGTCGGAAGGGCATTTGCTTTACGGCTTATGCAGAGCGGTTTCAACGTCTATGTAAGCGGGGAAACCATCACGCCTGCGTTGAGTCCAGGCGATCTCGTACTGGCGATCTCCGGCTCAGGTACCACTAAGGTCGTGGTTACACAAACAGAGATAGCTAAAGAGATGGGTGCAAATATAATCTCTTTGACTTCCCACCGCGACAGCAGGTTGGGGCAACTCTCCGACCACGTGGTGGTCATCAAGGGCAGGACCAAAGAGGAGGTTGACATAGACTTTGTACGCCGCCAGATCACAGGTGAATACGACATGGCGCCTCTAGGGACCATGTTTGAGCTGAGCGCCCTCGTGTTTCTTGACGGCGTCATCGCCGATATAATGAGGAGGCTCGGACAAAACGAGATAGACTTGAGGAGACGGCACTCCCATACTCAGTGAAGTAGGATATACAGCTTTTCCTCAGTAATTATTGTGTCAATAAATATATAGTTCAACGGATTTGTTGAATCAGATTTTACTGATGAGAAGGGTTTAAAAGACTCCTGCTGGTGTCTATAGTCAACTTACGGTAAAAAGGATTAGATCATTAATGCCACGGTTCAAGCAGACTGAAGAAATCTTGAAGCTGATGCACAACCAGGAGCAAGTCCGGAACATCGGCATCATCGCACACATCGACCACGGGAAAACAACGATGAGTGACAGCCTCCTAGCCATGGCCGGCCTCATGGCGCCGTCAAGGGCGGGAGAGGCCCGGGCCCTCGACTTCCTTGAAGAGGAGCAGAGGCGAGGCATCACCATCAAGACTGCGAACATCAGCCTCCTCTACGAGGAAGGCAAGGACCAGTACGTCATCAACCTCATAGACACCCCAGGCCACGTGGACTTCTCGGGAAAGGTAACCAGAGCGATGAGGGCGCTGGACGGCTGCGTGCTCCTAGTAGACGCCGTGGAGGAGTTCCAGATAATGAGCGAGATCAGGCTCAGGGTCGCGCTGGAGGAGTTCGTGAAGCCCGTCCTTTACATAAACAAGTTCGACAGGCTCATAAAGGAGCTCAAGATGGACCCAAACGCCATCCAGAATAAGCTCCTTAGGATCATAAACAAGTTCAATGAGATCGTTCAGACTTATGGGTCGGACGAAATAAAGAACGAGTGGACCATTAACGCAGCCAAGGGTGAGGTCGCGTTCGGGTCTGCCCTCGACCGGTGGGGTTTCACCCTGCCCATGCTCCAGGAGAAGGGTTTGACGCTTCCTGATATCATACAGATGTACAAGGAAGACAGGCTTGAGGAGCTCCAGGAGATGCTTCCCCTCAGCGAAGCCATTCTTGGCATGGCCGTGCACCTGCTTCCCAACCCTAAGGAACACCAGCCTAGGAGGATAAGGCACATCTGGAAAGGAGACGAAGACTCCGTAATGGGTAAGAACATGCTGGCCGTCAACCCAGACGGCCCCCTCGTCATATGCATATCCAACGTAATAATCGACCCTCAAGCCGGTGTGATAAGCACCGGACGCGTGTTCAGCGGAACCATTAGGAGAGGAGACAACCTAAACCTGGTAGGCGCGGAGAAGTGGGCTAAAGCCCAGCAGGTAAGCATCTACATGGGCGCCTACCGCGAGATTGTAGACGAAATACCGGCAGGTAACATAGTTGCCCTCATGGGTCTGAGCGAAGCAAGAGCAGGAGAGACGATAGTATCGGACGACATCAAAGATACCGCGACGCCCTTTGAGTCGATAAAGTACGTCTCAGACCCGGTTCTAACCATTGCTGTTGAGCCAAAGAAGCCCACGGATCTACCGCGTCTCATCGACGCACTCCAGAAGATGAACATACAGGACCCCAACCTCGTGACCACCATCAACCAAGAGACCGGCGAGTACCTAATGGCAGGCATGGGCGAGTTGCACCTGGAGATCGCGGTCAAGGACATCAAGAGCCAGTACAACCTCGATATAATACAGAGCGAGCCTACCGTGGTGTATCGCGAGGCCATCAGATGTGAAGCCGGCCCCTTCATGGGTAAAAGCCCCAACAAGCACAACAGGGTCTTTTTCACCTTTAAGCCTCTAGACGAAAAACTCGTCAAGCTGATCCGTGACGGCGAGCTAAGCGAGATACTCAGCTCCAGCCGCAGGGAGGAGGTGCTCAGAGAGAAGGCGGGATGGACCCTCCGCGAGGCGCGGCAGGTCTTCGCCATCAACGAGAACGCCAACATGATGATAGACACCACCGTCGGCATCCAGGGTCTCAGGGAGGTCAAGCAGCATATAAGCGGAGGATTCCAGTGGGCCCTCGGAAGCGGGCCATTGGCAGGCGAGATAGTCCGCGGCCTACTCGTCAACATGGTCGATATAAGGCTCCACGAGGACCCCGTGCACAGGGGACCAGCTCAGATGATGCCCGCTGTACGACAGGCGCTGTTCGCGGGAATACTCAGCGCCGATCCCACTCTGCTTGAGCCCATCTACAAGATACAGGTGCGTGTACCCGCCACCGAGATGGGGAACGTAACAGGGCTTCTAAGCAGGAAACGGGGAAGCATACACAGCGTTGAACAGGATGGCCCCATAGTCAACGTCACAGGCATGGTGCCGGTGAGCGAGACGCTGGGCTTCAGCCAGGAGATGCGCGCCGCCACCAGCGGGACGGCTTTCTGGCAGATGACATTCGATCACTGGTCGCCGGTCCCTAACAGCATGTTGCTAGACCTGATAAGGAAGATCAGGACTAGAAAGGGCATGAGCCCCGACCCGCCCAGGGCCAGTGAGTACATTGTCCGCGAGTAGCCCCTAAACTTTTTCCTTTCTTCCAGTATACCTCATTCATCTGAGGTTGGTTTCATGTTTAAGAACCGTCAACAGCTGTTAGAAAACGCCTCCACAGAGAAACTTCGAAAGATGCGGGATGACGCTTTGACCATACTTGAGGTTGCGTTAAACGCAGTTGACCCGAAAAACGCTGTAATGGATAAACTGAAAATAGTTGAGGGAAATATAGTGGTCGATGGCTTCACCAAGCCCCTAAGCGATGTAAATAGAGTTCTGATAGTGGGAGGGGGAAAAGCCGGGGGCCCCATGACCGAGGCATTAGAGGAGGTCCTCGGAGATAAAATAGAGGGAGGAGTAGTGAACATATTAAGGGGCACAGAAACAAGATACAGCGTTAATCGGGTTAAGCTTAACCCTTCTTCCCACCCTGTCCCCGACGACAAGGGCGTCAGGGGAGTCCAAAACATGATGAGCGTC
>CAZBUI010000178.1:0-4255 GCA_964495055.1 uncultured Candidatus Bathyarchaeia archaeon
GTATTGAGATCGTTGAACTCGCCGAGGTCCCCGTGAAGAAGCGTGCAGCCGTCACGGGTTTCGCGGGGGCGGGCTCCATAGGCAACACGGCCCTGATGCACATGGTCAGAGCCGGGGGGTACAGGCAGGTGGCCTACGTCAGGGGCGACGTGATGCCTCCCCTGATGATCCTTATACAGGGGGAGCCCAACCGCGGCTTCCGGATATACTCGGACAGGGAAGACAGGCATCTTTTGCTGGTGACCGAGGCGATGCTATCCACAGAGTCCGCGTGGGCCGTGGGCCGGGAGCTCATGGAGTGGCTCAGCGGGAAGGGCTTGGAGGAGGTTGTCGCCCTCGAGGGGTTTCCCTCCGCCCAGACGGGGCAGAGGGCGTTCGGCTTCACCACGGGCGGCAGAGACCTTCAGGGCTACGGCGTCCACCCCCTGACGGAGGGGGCGGTGTCCGGGGTCAACGCCTCCCTGCTGGACGAGGCGGTGAGGCGTGGCGTGGACTGGACCAGCGTCTACGTCCCCACCCAGGTAATCGGCGGCATAGATTACCGGGGGGCGGCCGACGCCGTGCAGGTGCTCAACAAGATGCTGGGCCTGGACGTGGACACCAAGCAGCTTCATGTGATGGCGGAGACGATGGCCAGGGCGGCCAGATCCGTTCAGAGGCGGGAGCAGAAGAAGGGCGGGCTGCTGGGCAGGATTTTTCCCGGGGAACCCAACGAGTAACGTCCTGTTCAGTGGGTTAGGCCGTGATGGAGAGAGGAGGATTCGAACCTCCACGTATGCGCCGATCAAGGCGCCGTTCTCCCTGTTAAACTATCTCTCCTTGGAGGGGATGGGATCGGGGGAGGGGTGGTGTTCCCGTTTTGATGATCTTCCCGGTATCTCTGACCCGATGACCGTGATAAAGTTATGGAGCGTTTTGTGACTGGTCTGATAGGGTGTGTGGCGGGTGGTCGGGGGCTGCCCCTTATCTGGGTTTAACCCGTTATGTATCTCCCACATCTTTCCCCTCTGTGGCTTCCTCTAGGTCTCTGAGCCGTTTCCTGAGGGAGACCTCGGAGACACCGGCCGCGGCTGCTACCTCCTCCTGTGTGCACTTCTCGTCGTTGGCTCTGCACGCCATGTAGAGGGCTGCGGCGGCCGAGGCTCTCGGGTCCTTGCCCGCCAGGGCCTTCTGCTCCGCGGCCTCCCGGAGTATCTCCACCGCTAGCAGATCGGTCTCCATGCTGGCGCCCACCTCTGAGGCCAGCCGGGGCACAAGCTTCATGGGGTCGTCCACGGGCATGCGCAGATCCAGCTCCGTTACGAGGAGCCTGTATATCCTCGCAACATCTTTTACGTCCTCGCGGCTCTTCTCGGAGACCTCGTGGAGGGTTCTCGGGAGCCCGGCCTCGCGGCAGGCGGCGTAGACAGAGGCCGCGGCGAACCCGGCTATGGTCCCCCTCACGATGAGGTTTCTTTCATGGGCCATCCTGAAGATGGCCTGGGCTCTCCTCTTTTGGCTTCTGGCGAGGTGCAGCTCGTCTACGAGCCTGTCCATCTCCGCCACTGCCTGCCTTATGGTCCTTGGGTCCAGGTCCTCCAGCTTGGAGAGCTCGTCGTATCTCTGCAGCCTTTTCATCCTGCGCATGGCTTCGGGCTGCACCCGTCTCCTCTCTGTTCTCGTCTCGGGCGGGTAGGTCTCCGGCTGGGGACCCAGCTCCAGGGGTTCCTCCCGTATCACGGTGCCGCAGCTGGCGCAGATCACTTCGCCGGTCTCGGGGTCGTAGATCAGATCAGAGCCGCCGCATCGGGGGCACGAGTCCTCGATGTTGTTGTTGTCCATGGTTGATGCTCCTGGTTGAGAGCAGTCTTCTAGAAGAATGTTTGAATCCTGTGTTATTAAGATGCTACGAGGGACATGCGAAAAGGGTTAATGTCATCTTTCCTGGGGATGGCGTCGGGTGGGAGCCGGTGTCTGAATAACAGAAAAGAATAGAAAAAGGTTCACAGTGTGTGTGGTCTTTAAACTTAGTTGTATACTATCTTAACGTTGACGGCCCTTGGGCCTTTCTCGGTTTTCTCGATCTCGAACTCGACCACGTCTCCCCGGTCGAGGTCGTAGCAGTTGCGTATGTCTCTGCTGTGGCAGAAGACGTCTTTGCTGCTTCCCTTGGCCTCGATGAACCCGAACCCGTGTTCGTATAGCCATTTCTTTACTACGCCTCTCAGCTTTGTCACCTCTCGATTATGTCGTTTGATTGTGTTCCTACCCACCGGATAAGTTACGCCTATAACGAAACTTGTTTGTTATAAATATTTGGGGTTTCACATAAATTAATAAAAAGTGCCGCAGCTGGGTTCGGTTCAATAATGGTGTCTTCTACGAAAAAGAGACAAAAGCCCGGCGCCAAGCCCGGCGACCTGCAACGGATGATCGTGGCGCGCTGAGCATCGATCGTTTTTTCCAGTATGCCGGATAATGATTATGGATTGAGTTGAACGAAAAGGAAACCAGTGAACCCGCGACCATAGGCGAGTTCACGGAGGACATGGAGAAGCATCCGGGGTACTTCACCTATTACTGGGACGGTGAAAGGGGCAAGATATGGCTGGAGATCGACAAGCTTGAGACCGAGTTCCTGTACGTGACGGGCCTGAAGTCGGGGATAGGGAGCAACGACATAGGGCTTGACAGGAACCAGCTGGGCTCCACCATGATCGTCAGGTTCCAGCGCTTCGGACCTAGGATTCTGCTCACCCAGGTCAACTACAGGTACAGGGCGATAACCGACAACCCGAAGGAGGCGGAGGCGGTGGAGGACGCCTTCGCCAAGTCGGTCGTCTGGGGCTTCGAGGTCGAGGCTCAGGAGGGGGGCCGGTTCCTCGTTGACGCCACCGGGTTCTTCCTCAGGGACGTCAAAGGGGTTCCTCAGCGCCTGAAGGAGAAGGAGCAGGGAGAGTACGAGCTGGACGGGGACCGTTCAGCCATATACCTGGAGGCCACGAGGAACTTCCCAAGGAACACCGAGGTGGAGGCCGTCCTGACCTTCCGGGGGAAGGAGCCGGGCGACTGGGTGAAGGCCGTGGTGCCTGACCCCGAGGCCATCACCGTGCGGGAGCACCACAGCCTCATAGAGCTTCCCGACGACGGCTACGAGCCCAGGAGGTTCGACATAAGGTCGAGCTACTTTGGGGTTGCATACAACGACTACGCTGCGTCCGTCACTGAGCCGCTGGAGAAGCGGTTCATCTGCAGGCACAGGCTCAAGAAGAGACATCCGGGCGCCGAGGTGAGCGAGCCCGTTGAGCCCATAATGTACTATATAGATCCGGGCATACCCGAGCCCATCAGGTCGGCGGTGGTCGAGGGGGCACGGTGGTGGAACGACGCGTTCGAGGCGGCTGGCTACAGGGACGCGTTCAGGGTGGAGACGCTGCCCGAGGACGCGGACCCCATGGACATACGGTACAACGTGGTCAACTGGGTCCACAGGAGCAGCCGGGGCTGGAGCTACGGGATGACCGTCACCGACCCGCGGACGGGCGAGATAATCAAGGGCCACGTGAGCCTGGGGAGCCTCAGGATCAGGCAGGACTTCCTCATCGCCATGGGGCTCGTGGGCGAGTACACCGAAGACGGCGACAACGCCGGCGAGGCCCTGGAGATGGCGCTGGCCAGGATCAGGCAGCTCAGCGTCCACGAGATAGGGCACACCCTGGGGCTGGGGCACAACTACGCGTCCAACATCAACGGGCGTTCATCGGTCATGGACTACCCTGCCATGTGGGTCAGGGAGGTGGACGGCAGGCTGGACCTCAGCGAAGCCTACGCCTCGGGCGTGGGGGAGTGGGACCTGGTGAGCATCGAGTACGGCTACCAGGACTACCCTGAGGGGGTCGACGAGGACAAGGAGCTGGGCCGGCTGCTGGACGACGCGTTCAAGCGGGGGCTCCTTTTCCAGCCCAGCAGGGACGCGGGTCCGGGGAGCGCCAGCCCCTACGCCGCCTACTGGGTAAACGGCGTAGACCCGGTAGGGGAACTCCGCAGGGTCATGAGGGTTAGGCGGGTGGCCCTGGAGGGGTTCGGCGAGCACCGGGTTAGGTACGGGGCGCCTTTGGCCGAGCTTGAGGAGCCCCTCGTCACGGCGTACCTCTTCCACAGGTTCCAGCTGGAGGCGGCGGCCAGCGTCCTCGGCGGACTGTACTACCACTACAAGGTCAGGGGAGACCCGCAGGAGCTGCCGAGGCTGGCGCCCGCAGAGGTGCAGAGGCGGGGC
>CAZBUI010000179.1:0-4248 GCA_964495055.1 uncultured Candidatus Bathyarchaeia archaeon
GAACGCGCCAGGAACATGCCGTGGCACCGGAGGTACACGGTGCGCCACCTCTGGGAGGCGTTCAGCCCCCAGCCGGGCCGCCACGCCACCCACTTCTTCGACTGGAAGACCAGCGACGAGATAGCGTGGAAGGAGAAGTACAGCATCTGGATGAAGTACGTGCGCTACTTCTTCGAGAACGGCGGCACATTGACGGCGGGCAGCGACACCGCGTTCATCTACCAGCTGTTCGGGTTCGCCCTCATCAGGGAGCTTGAGCTGTTCCAGGAGGCGGGCATACACCCCATCGACGTCGTCAGGATAGCCACCACCAACGCCCACACGTGCCTCGGCGACGAGGAGAGGAGCAGGGGCGTCGTGGAGGGCGCCCCCGCCGACCTCTGCATCGTGGACGGCAACCCACTGGACAACTTCAAGGTGATGTACGGCACCGGCGTGGACAGGTACGGCGACGACGGCGTCACCGTGAAGAAGGGCGGCGGCGTCAGGTGGACCGTCAAGGGCGGCGCGGTCTTCGACTGCAGGGAGCTCCTAGCCGACGTCGAGGAGTACGTGGACGAGCACCGGCAGCTCCATTAAACTTTTCTACGCGGCCCCAGACCATCACCTGATGTCGGTCCCCGAAGCCGGTCAGCTCCTCCAGTCCCTCGACGCAGCCGCGGAGACTTTGAGCAAGACCCAGCCGTCCCTGCTCGGCGTCAAGGGCAGGCTCGTCACACTAGTCAACCGGGAGACCATCGTCGTCGGGGACATCCACGGCGACTACAGCTCCCTCCAGTACATACTCACGAAGACATGGTTCAGGGAGCGGGCCATGGACGGCGAGCCCGTGACATTGGTATGCATGGGTGACTACATCGACAGGGGGCCTGGGCAGGTCGAGGCGCTGCACACGCTCACCAGGCTCCTCGCGGAGCACCCGGGGAACGTGGTGCTGCTCAGGGGCAACCACGAGGGGCCCAGCGACGTGGGGGTCAGCCCCCACGACTTCCCGTTCGTGCTCCACCGGCTATACGACGACGCCTCGGAGGAGGTCTACAGGCGGTTCAGGGCCTTCACGGACCAGCTGTACACCGCCGCCGTGATCCCGGGGAGGGCCCTGATGCTTCACGGCGGGGTGCCCGTCGGCTCGAGGAGCCTTGACGACGTGGCCTACGCCCACCGGACCCACCCGGAGACGGACACCCTGCGGCAGATACTGTGGAACGACCCCCGGCCGGAGCCGGGGGTGGACCGGAGCGTTAGGGGCGTCGGGTACGTCTTCGGGCCGGACACAGCGGATAGGTTCTTGGACGCCGCCGGGGTCCAGGCGCTCATAAGGGGGCACCAGAGCTGCGAGACGGGGCACAGCGTAACAGGGAGGGTGCACACCCTGTTCTCGTGTAAGCTGCCCCACTACGGGAACAGGAAGGCGGCGTACATGGAGGTGCCGGCCTCGGCGGAAGCCCCCGAGAACTTCACAGGCTACGTCAAGACCTTTTAGCGTCTCCCGAGTGCGCACTTCACCATGCTGGGGAAGAGCCTCAGGTTCAGCGCTAGGTGCACGAACAGCGCCACGGCGAAGACTAGGCTCACATATGTGTGGAAGTCCACCCAGACGGTCTTAGCGACGCTCAGGAACGTCTCGTAGCCGCTCCGCCTGCCGCTGGGGAGGGCCAGCCACAGGACGACCCCGCTCACCAGGGAGGACGCCAGGGTAAGGAACATGGCGACGTCCACCGACACCCTGTGCACTATGTTCTTGCTCAAACGGTTCACCTCTTATGTCGGCTTTGCGTAGCCGCGGCTTATTAGGGTCAGCTAGGAACAGGTGTTCCCAATGCCTCCCAGAAACACGCAGTATGATAACCAGCTCATTACATCTTGAAAAAGAAAAAAGGCTGGGTTACTCTACGGCTATCTGCTTGCTGTACTCCCAGAGGCCGTGGATGTTGCAGCAGCTCACCGCGTTCAGGGTGCCCGGCTTCGTGGTCTTGAACCTGAACTTGACCATGCTGTGGGTGTGCACAGGCCCCTCGTTGGGCCCCTTGACGCTCTCGCCGTGGCTGTTGAACTCGAACAGCCCCAGGTCGTAGACGAACTTGTCGCCCTCAGGCGCGAAGAACATCCTTATCCAGCGGATGTGGTGCTCGGTGGTGTTGGGGTGGGGTATCTCCTTGCCGATCTGCACGGTGACGTCCACCCACTCCCCCGCCTTGACCTTGTCCGGACAGTCGATGGCAGGCACGTGTTTCTCGCTCTTCCCGTCCGCGGACTGGATCTTCTCTCCAATAGTTTTAGCCATGTTAGAACGTCTGGAGGGGGTTCATATAAACCTAGGCTGGGCCGGGCTCCCGGAGGCGCAGTACCAGGGCGAGGCATGCGGCGGTTATGCCGATGCCCAGGTAGAAGCTCTGGATGTAGCCCTGTGGGGGCTCTACTACCTCCACGAAGGTGCTCATTATCATGGGCCCCAACAGGCCGCCCATGTCCATGAACGTCCTAAAGGTGCCTATGGCCTTCCCGCGGACCATGTCGGGCACGGCGTCGGCTATGAACGCAGGGATGACGCCGTAGATGACGCCCCAGAATATCCCCCTCATGAACATGACACCGAGCAGAGGGTAGAAGCCCGTGAACCTGGTTAAACCAAACAGCGAGACGACCCCGACGACGAGGCCGGCGGCGAGCACCCTCCTCCGCCCAATCCTGTCAGAGAGGAAGCCGCCAAGCAGGTTGCCTGCGACGCTGCCCACGGTGCTCCCCGCGACTAGGAGGGCGTAGATGTTCAGGGGGAGGCCCAGCTCCTCGGTCGCATAGATGGGCAGTATGGTGCCGAGGAGCCCCGTGTTGATTATCATGCAGCCCAGGTTGATGATGCACGCCCCTATCACGGTCACGTTAAGCACCGTGATCATCTCCTGCCTCGTGGGGATCAGGCTGGGAGCCGGCCCGCCGGCGCCGGCCTCCTCCTCCATACCCTTGATCATCGTCACGATGAGCAGAGCCGTCACGCCGAGGCCCGTGCAAACCAGGAAGTTGGTCCTGAGTCCGTAGGCTGCCGCGACCGTGCCTCCCAGGGTCTGGCCGACCAGGTTGCCCACCATCTCCACCGCCTGGAAGAACCCCATGGCCCTGCCCCTCCTCTCAGAGGTGAACAGCCTAGAGACGTAGCTAATACCTATGCAGAAGAAGCTGGCGTCCCCCATGCCCCACAGGAGCCTAGCTAGGATGAAGAGCCAGATGCTCTCAGTCCTGTAGCATATGTACGCGCTCACCACGACGAGCCCCCGGCCCACCATCAGCGGTATCCTGGGCTCGATCCTGTCGCTGAGGACGCCTATGGGGAACTCGCTCAGCATCCTGAGGAAGAAGTAGCCGGAGACGGCCAGCCCCACAAGCTGTAGCGACGCCGTGAACTCGTTTCTCACGAAGGGGGCGAGTATGGGGTTCACGAAGCCCCCTGAGAGCATGGTGACGGTGCCGCCGACGATCATCAGGTAGTATTCTCTTATGCTGCGCTCCACGGGCCCCGCCTTCCCGCAATAGGGACCGCGGCTCAGATATAAATCATAGCAGTGGCGCGCTCAGGCGGCTGCGGGCCGCCATGGTAAACACTAAAAGCGGAACCAATTGATCTTTCTCCGTGACATCGAACAAGGGCGGCCCGCCCCTCAAAGGCATCAGGGTCCTCGACCTCACCCGGGTCCTCGCCGGGCCCTTCTGCTCCATGACTCTCAGCGACCTGGGCGCCGAGGTCATCAAGGTGGAGATACCGGGGCGGGGCGACGACACTAGGGCGTTCCCGCCGTACATAGACGGCGAGAGCAGCTACTTCATGTCCCTCAACCGGGGCAAGAAGAGCGTCACCATGAACCTCAAGGACGACGAAGCCACCATGGCGCTGTACAGGATCGTCGAGAAGTGCGACGTGGTGCTGGAGAACTATAGGCCGGGCGTCACGGCGCGGCTGGGGGTGGACTACGAGGCCCTGAGCCGGGTGAACCCCAGGCTGGTCTACTGTAGCATAAGCAGCTTCGGCCAGACGGGGCCCTACGCTCAGATGCCGGGCTACGACCTCATAATACAGGGGATGGGGGGCCTCATGGGACTCACGGGTGAGCCGGGGAGGCCCCCTGTCCGTGTGGGCATGGCGGTGACGGACATCTGCGCCGGTATGTACGCCGTAATAGGCATACTGGCGGCGCTGAGGGTCCGGGAGGAGACGGGGCGAGGCCAGTACATCGACGTTTCCATGCTCGACGGCTC
>CAZBUI010000180.1:0-4192 GCA_964495055.1 uncultured Candidatus Bathyarchaeia archaeon
CCTGATCTCTTGCTGCCTCTCGGCTATCTGGCCCTGGATCTCGGCGAGCTTCGCGTCTAGGGCGTCGAGCTGGCCGCTGATCCTGTACGCGTTGAGCCGCCTCTCCTCCTTGTCTAGGAGGTTGAATGCGATGGCGTTGTTCCTCTGCTTCTCCAGCTCGTTTACCTGCTTCTTGATCTCCTCGATCCGGGCGGTGGCCAACTCGATCTTTCTCTCCGCCTCGGTGAGCCTCGCCCTGGCGGCGGCCTTCTTCTCGTCGTACTCGGTGATGCCCACCAGATCCTCGAGGGCGTTCATACGCTCGCCTGGAGTGAGGTCGCTGAGCCTGGTGGCCGTGCCCTGGAGGACGATGTTGTATCCGCCGGGAGTTATCCCGGCCATCTCTATGATGTCCAGGACCCTGCGGCGGCTTGTGCGTTTGCCGTTGAGGTAGTAGATGCTCTTGCCGTCCCTGTCCATCTTGCGGCCTATGCTCACGGTGGACCTGTCGACGGGGAGGCCCCTGTCCCTGTTGTCGAAGTAGAGACTGACCTGTGAGACCTGGGCACGGCCCACGTGTTCCTCGCCGGCGCCATCGTAGATGAGGCCGCCCAGGTCGGGGGCCCTCATGCGTTTGCTGCCCAGCTCGCCGAGGACGAACTGGACGGCGTCGAGTATGTTGCTCTTGCCGCTGCCGTTGGGCCCGGTGATGATGTTGAACCCCGGCTGGAAGTTGAGCCTGATGGGCTCTCCCCCGAAGGACTTGAAGTTCTTAATGACTACCCTGCTGATATGTACCACTCGACTTCACGCTCCCCTTCGTCCTCCCCCAGATTTTTATAGTTAAATCTAGATGGTGACCGCTCTCTGGTTACCATCTACGTGTTAACAATTCAAGGCTGACGTTCGACGGAGGCGCTCTGACCCCTGTATTACTACGTATTATGATATTATTATGGGCCACCGTGGTCAACCCCGAGTTGCTCTCACTATGTGAGAATAATACAAGCGGAACGAGTTTTTTAAGTCTTCCCCACCACCCGTACAAGGCAAAAAACACATCGATACACATCGATAATTAAAAAAACACGAAACCCTACTTACCGAACCGCCGCTGACGAAGCTGATAGCTCCTTATGGCCCTCATGAGGTCTATCTTGCGGAAAGCCGGCCAGAAGACATCCAGTATGAAGAGCTCGCTGTACGCCGCCTGCCAAACCAAAAAGTTGCTCAGCCGGGACTCCCCCGAGGTCCTGATGACGAGATCGGGGTCAGGCTGAGGGAGGTACGCGGTGTACAGGTTCGCCTCTATGACCTCCTCGTCGATCGCCTCCGGCTCCATCTCACCGCCCTTCACCTTGGACGCGATCTTCCTCAGGGCATCCACTATCTCGGCTCTCCCCCCGTACGCTATCGCTATGTTGAGGTAGTACCGGTCGTAGTCCTTTGTGGCTTCCTCCACCTTGTGGATGAGCTCCTGGAGGCGCGGTGGCAGCGTGTTGATCCTCCCTATGGCCCTCACCCTGACTCGGTTTTCGTGTATGTGGCTGGACTCGATGACCTCCTCCAGGGTGCTCTCGAAGAGCTTCATCAGCTCCTGTACTTCTTTCTCCTCTCGGTTGAAGTTCTCGGTGGAGAAGGAGTACAGCGTGACCGTGTTGATGCCGAGCTCGACACACCACTCTAGGAACTCCTCGACTTTGTCGGCCCCCTCCCAGTGACCCTCCCACGGCACCATGTTCTGGCTCATGGCCCATCGCCGGTTCCCGTCCATGATGACGCCCACGTGGCTGGGCTTCTCCCCCGAGTCTATCTGCCTCTTGAGCCATCTCTCGTATACGCCGTAGACGCCGATGACTGAGAGGAACTCGTAGAGCATCTTTCCTGCCATACTCCACGGCTGTGTAAATAAATGGTTCGTGAATCAGGACTCCCCGCGGGACCTCACGAATGCCTCCCTGCCGAACCTCCGGTATATGAAGACCACGGCGATTATGGTGGTTGTCACGCCCGCCACCGTGTAGAATATGAGAGGCGAGAACAGGGTGATGCTTATCTCGGGGTTCATCAGCACCTCGGTTGACTCCAGGACTATGAGCCTCATCCAGAACAGGAATATCAGGCCGATCACGTTCTCCCAGATCGATATGGTCTTCCTCTCCAGTATGTAGTCGCTCGCGGCGTCGCCTATGATCACTACTCCAATGGCCAGGGCTATGAGGTCCATGCCCTTCATGAAGAAGGCGGCGGCGAGAGTCGGAAGGTTCGTGGCCCAGAAGGAGAGGTCCCAGAAGGGCTGCGCGGGGCTGGGCAGGAAAGTCCGCGCGTACACGATGCCCTGATAGGAGCCCAGGACGCCGAGTATAACCCCTAGCCCCTTGGAGAGCAGCGTCAGCCACCTCTCCGCGGGGGGCAGCCTGGGCCGCATCGCCGCGAGCCTCGCGTCCAGCCCGAACCCCTTGATGAAGAGAACCACACCCAGCACGAAGGTGACCATCATGCCGGCGTTCTCAACCTGGCCGCTGGCGATGAGGAACCCGAAGAGCACCAGCAGTATCCCCGGGACCCCCAAGCTCACCCTGCTGTAGTAGGGGTCCTCCACCAGCATCCGTAGGTACCTGAAGAGGACGGCCCACGTCTCCTCGATGCGCTCGCTGTGCTTCACCACGACGTGGTGGATGCTGGTTATGGGCACCCGGCTCTGGATGATGGGCACCAGCTCCTCGTCGGCGAAGCCGTCCGTCACCAGTATGACGCCCGTAGCGGCGAAGCGCTCCAGGACCTCGTTGAGCTCCCTCACCATCTTCCGGTCCGCCTCGACGCCGCCGAGGCTCGACCCGCTTATCGTGGAGACCTCGAAGCTCTCCTCCGGTACTGCTTCACCAAGGTGTCGAAGAGCTTGACTGCGCCGAACATGGCGTTGGCGTCCGCCTCCTCGGGGTCCGAGAGGGCCAAAGCCATGGCCGAGTGAAGCGTCTCGTCCCTGCCAACTATGGGGGTAGCTATCCCGCCCTTGGTACCGATGTCGTCGTCACCGTCGATGCAGACGATGAGGGTGCGCTCGGTGGACGCCAAACCTGTTCAGCAAGAAATGGTTAGCCGAGGATAAATATTTAGGGGTTTAACGTTCGCGGAAATAAAAGGGGGTCTCGCCGCTATATCTCCAGTTTCAGCGCTTCCTTGAGCCCCTTGTACCTGTTCCTTATGGTGACCTCCGTCACCCCGGCGGCGTCTGCTATCATCTTCTGGGTGCGCTTCTCGTCGCACATGACGCAGGCTATGTAGAGGGCGGCGGCGGCGAGGCCCATAGGGTCCTTCCCCGCGGTGGTCTTGAGCCTGGTGGCCCTCCGCAGCAGGTCCACCGCGGTCTGCTGGGTCTTCTCGCCGACGCCCACCTTGGCGGCTATCTTGGGGACCCTGAGCTGGGCCTCGGGCTTGGGCATCTGTATGTCCAGCTCCCGAAGCATGAGCCTGTAGCACCTGGCTATGTCCTTCTTTTCTATGGGGCTCTGCGCCGATATCTCTCGGAGGGTACGCGGCGTCTGGGTCATCCTGCACGCCGCGTAGAGGCTGGCCGCCGTTATGGCGCTTATGCTCCTGCCCCTGACGAGGCCCCTGTCCAGGGATCTCCTGTAGATGACGGCGGCCTTCTCCTTTATGCTGGGGGGTATGTGGAGCTTGTCGCTGAGCCTATCCAGCTCGGCCATGGCCTGGGCCAGGTTCCTGTCCATGCTGCTGTGGACCCTGCTCCTTATCTGCCACTTCCTCAGCCTCAGCATCTGGAGCTTGGTGTCCATGGGTATCCTTCTGCCGAAGGCGTCCCGGCCGACCCTGCCTATCATGGTGGTGAGGCCCTTGTCGTGGACCGCGAAGCTGAGGGGGACGCCCACCCTGCTCCTGCTGTCCTTCTCGGTGGGTGTGAACGCCCTCCACTCGGGGCCCTCGTTGAGCATGCTGTCCTTCATGACGAGGCCGCAGTCTCCGCAGATCAGCTCCCCGGAGTCGGGGTCGTGGACTATGTTTGTGCTTCTGCACTCGGGGCATACATCCTCTCTGCTGAGCATGTTCCCTTTCTTTCCCATTTCTCACACTCGCTGGGGGTTTCCCTTCCCAGAATCCTCTTCTCGGGGGAGATTCAGAAAACTGTTCACTGGGGCAATTGCACCCGAATTTTTCTAATATTTAAGCTTTTCGGTAATGCTGTTTCTCCTTT
>CAZBUI010000181.1:0-4180 GCA_964495055.1 uncultured Candidatus Bathyarchaeia archaeon
AGGAGTTCAGGTACGCGTGCGCCTACGCGGTAGACAAACAGGACCTCGTAGACACCCTGCTTCTCGGATACGGGATACCCGGCCCAGTGGGCGTCGAGGCCCCGTTCTATACATACTGGTATAACCCCAACGTGCCTGAAACCTATACCTTCAACCTGACCAAGGCAGAGGAGATACTAGACGAGCTTGGCTACGTCGACACCAACGGCGACGGATGGCGTGAAGGCTCAGGCGAACATGCTGGTGAAACAATCGAGTTCGACATAGGGCCGCCAATATACGACCCCGTCCGCGTACGAGCGGCGGAGCTAATCGCCGAGAACCTCAACGCGATCGGCATAAAGGCCACTGTGCAGTACCTGGAGTGGGCCACCCTATGGGGCAAGATCATCCAGCCGCTGGATTCACCGACCAAGATAGACTCGTGGCTCCTAGGGTCCAGCCAGAGTGTGGACCCACAATGGATGAGGATAAGGCTTCACTCGTCAGCCATCTCCAACCCCAACTACTATGGATTCGTTAACGCAGAGTATGACCAGCTCGCAGAGCTACAGAGCACCCAGTTCATCGTCGAGGAGCGGAGAGCCTCGGTCTACAGGATGCAGGAGATCCTAGCCGAGGAAGTGCCGCTGGTGGTCATGTACTTCCGCCAGAGCCCAAGCGTCTACAGGACGGATGAACTCACGGGCTGGGTAGACCACTACGGCGTCGGAAGGGGCAACTTCTGGGACTACATCAACGTACGCTCTACAGAGCTTCAGACGCTGAAGGCCGTGACAATCTCAGTGGTGAACACCCCGCCGCCCGAGGTCGAGATAGGGGACTCGATCCTCCTCGGCCTGAAATACACGGGCCCAATGGGCGAGGCGATCACCGACGCAGACGTGTCCGCGCTGCTGACAGGCGACCCCACACCATACCCATTGGAACACCAAGGAAACGGAGTCTACACCAGAACCTTCGACACCTCGGGGTGGATGGAAGGAGACTACACTATAAAGGTCGACGCCAGGTCCGTCGGCTACATCGACAGCGTGACAGCCTTCGCCATAGAGGCGGCGGAGCCGGCGCCACCCAGTCCACCGCCTGAGCCTTCCTTCTGGGAGTCGTACGGCGCAACCGTGACCGGTGTGGTCGTGGTGCTCGCCGTCGTCGCAATAGTAGCGGTGTACAGGTTCAAGAAGTAAAAACAATATCTTCCATTTTTTTCAATTAAGCCGGCGAACCGAGCACATAATTTATCAGGGCATAAGAAGTGTAATTAAGATTGAAAGACTCTAAACCGGAAAGTGGTGAACTTGGCTTACATCATAAAAAAAACTGGATCGAGGCTCATCACTTTCATCGTGGTCATCTCCCTCATATTCTTCCTAGCGAGAAGCACCGGCACAGATCCGTTTGAGCGCTACCTTTCCGAGGACCCGAGAATCCCGCAGGCTCAGATCCAGCGGCTGAGGGCGAGATTCGGGCTGGATAAGCCGCTGTACCTGCAGTACTTTGACTTCATAAAGAACACGTTTCAAGGCGAGTTCGGTTACTCCCTGTACTACAAGAGGCCGGTGTTCGACAAGGTGATGGAGTGCCTACCGTGGACTCTTTTCCTGTTGAGCACCTCCATAATACTCTCCACCATAATCTCGTTCGCGGTCGGCGTCTACTTCGCGTGGAAACGGGGCACGAAGACCGACATCCTGGGCACCAACTTCTGCATGTTCATCCGCTCCACGCCCCACTTCTGGCTCGGTATGATACTCCTCCTAGCTTTCGCGTACTACTACCCCATATTCCCGCTCTTCGGCGCCAGGACGCCCGGCATCAGATACGCGAACACTTTCGAGTTCATCAAGGACGTCCTCTGGCACGCCGCCCTTCCGCTCACCACCCTTCTCCTCCGGCAGGTCGGGATGTACGTCCTTTATATGAGGAACTCGACGGTCGAGGTCCTAGGCGAGGACTACATGGTCACCGCGAAGGCTAAGGGGGTGCCGGCATGGTCTCTGATGTTTCACCACGCGGCTAGGAACGCCATGCTCCCCATGGTGACCGTCACGGCGATGCGTTTCGGGTTCATGGTTAACGGGGCGATCCTGACCGAGACCGTTTTCTCGTACCCGGGGACCGGGCGCCTGATATACACGGCGATAACCAACGACGACTTCTTCCTGCTGCAGGGAACCTTCTTCATAACCTCGATAACAGTCCTAGCCGCGAACCTCATCGCCGACATAATCTGCGGCATGCTGGACCCAAGGATCAAGATATGAGGGCTGAGATGAAGTGACTGAGAAGAAGCCTGCTGTCTCGAGGACGAGGATGCGTCTAGACCAGTTGATCAAGGGGGCAAAAGAGTTCGCGTCCATCTACAGGAGGAGCACGCCGGGCCTCGTCGGGCTGGCGATACTGCTGTTCTTCATACTCACCGCGGTCTTCGCGCTCTACATATCCCCCTACGACCCGTATACGAGGGTCGACAGGCCCCTGCGGCCGCCCTCCAACAAGTACCTCCTCGGGACCAACGACATAGGACAGGACATCTTCTCGGAGCTGATATACGGGACCCGGGTCTCCCTCACCATAGGGTTCCTGGCCGCCCTGTTCACTGTTGTGATAGGGACGCTCGTCGGCGTCGTCTCGGGCTTCATGGGGGGCTCGGTGGACGAGGTGCTCATGAGGTTCACCGACGTGATAATGATACTGCCGAGCATCCCCCTGCTCATACTGCTGATGGCCATCTTCGGCAGGCAGAGCTACTTAATCATGATCCTGGCTATATCGATCACGGGGTGGACGGGGACGGCGAGGATGGTGAGGTCCTCGACCATGTCCATAAAGGAGAGGACGTACGTCGAGGCGTCGAAGGCCATCGGCGCCGGCGAGGGGCACATCATCCTGAAGCACATCCTCCCCAACGTCTCGCCCCTGATAATAGCCACCATGATCTACCAGGTGGCGGGAGCCATGATGTCCGAGGCGGGGCTCTCCTTCCTGGGGCTCGGCGACCCCGGCCACAAGAGCTGGGGCATGGTGCTCCACTATGCCCAGACCTCCGGCGGGTGGTACGCAAACCAGGGGTACCCGGCCTGGTGGTGGATAATACCCCCGGGGCTACTCATAGCCCTCACGGTGGCCTCGCTGGTGCTGATGGGGCAGACCATGGAGGAGATAATAAACCCGAGGCTGAGAATGCGGTAGCCTTCACCTTAAACTGCGGAATCACGGGCTGTGGTGTGGTTTATTGAGGACGGGAGAAGAGCTTCTACGCGTGAAGAGCCTGAGGGTCTCGCATATCGAGGAGGGCGTCCATAATACCATCGTCGAGGACGTGGACCTCAGCGTCCGCGAAGGCGAGACGGTCGGACTGATAGGGCCCACCGGCTCGGGGAAGACGGTGACGGCCAAGGCCATCCTCGGCGTGCTCCAGCCCATCGGGGCCGGGAGGCCCCAGTGGAGGGTGGAGGGGGAAGCCCTGTACAGGGGTAGGGACCTGTTCAAGATGTCCGGGGAGGAGCTGAGGCGCCTTAGGGGGAGCGAGGTTTCCATGATATTCCAGAAGCCCGCCGGCTCTCTGAACCCCATCCTCGAGGTGGGAGAGCAGACGGGTGAGCCCGTGGACGCCCACGAGGAGATCGAGAGGCGGCGGCTCAGGGAGATGGTGGTGGACCACCTGGGCAGGGTGGAGCTGCCTGACGCGAGGAGGAGGTTCCGCTGGCTCCCGCACCAGTTCAGCGGCGGCGAAGCCCAGCGTATAATGATCGCGTCTGCCTTGATCTGCAACCCGTCTCTGGTCGTCGCGGATGAGCCCACCAGCGACCTGGACGTCACCGTCCAGCGGCAGATCCTGGAGCTGCTGAAGAGGGTGAAGGAGGAGTTCGGCCTCTCGATGCTGCTCATCACCCACGACCTAGGGGTCATAGCCGAGATGTCGGACCACGTGTACGTCATGTACGCGGGGAGGATCATAGAGCACGGCGACATCTACGGGATCTTCGAGGACCCCGTGCACCCTTTCACGAGGGCGCTGCTGCGCTCCACGCCCCGGATCGACTCTGACCGCTTCGAGCTCATCGAGATTCCCGGGGAGCTGCCTCAGCCGCCTTACGACATACCCGGATGAGTGTTTCACCCAAGATGTAGCCACGTCACGGAAGCCTGCAGGGAGGGGAGGCCCGTGCTGACGGAG
>CAZBUI010000182.1:0-4158 GCA_964495055.1 uncultured Candidatus Bathyarchaeia archaeon
TCCTCCCCTCGTTGAAGGCCGATATGCCTTCCATGAGGTCGTTGCAGCTCCATAGATTGGAGAACTCGTCGGCCTCGGCGTTCGCCGCCTCCTCAAGGTCCTCAAGGTTGACCAGCTTCTTCATCGCCGCCAGTGCGAGGGGCGGGCCGGCCACCAGCGCATTAACGAACTCCCGGACCTCGGCCTCGAACTCGTCCACGGGGTAGACGGCGTTCACGAGCCCCGCCTTGTGCGCCTCCTCGGCGCTGAGCCGGCGGCCCGTCATCATCATCTCCACAGCGAGGCTCTTGCCAACCAGCCTCGGCAGCATGTACGTTGCCCCCCACCCGGTTACGAGGCCTAGGTTGACCTCGGGCTGCCCGAAGCTGGCCCGCTCAGACGACAGCCTGAAGTCGCAGTGTATGGCCAGCTCGTTGCCGCCGCCCAGGCAGTACCCGTTGACGGCGGCCACGGCGGGCTTGGGCAGCTCCACGATCTTCCTGTACGTGGTCTGGCCCAGCCGGGAGAGCCTGCGGGCGCCCTCGACGTCGAGCTGGGGGAACTGGGATATGTCAGCGCCTGAGCAGAACGCCCTGTCGCCTGCCCCCGTGAACAGGACGCAGCGGATGGACTTGTCCTCGGCAGCGTCGTCCAGCGCCTCCCCGATCAATTCAAGCATCTCGGCGGTCATGCTGTTGAGCTTGCCCGGCCTGTTGATTGTGACGGTGAGGACGCCTTCCCTCTTCTCCGTGAGTATGGGCTGTTCCTCGCCGAGCCCCGCGCGCTTCATCTCGAAGGGCCCCCGGGGCAGGTTGGCGCCCAGCTTCATGGCCGTGTCCACGTCCTCCTCCGTCGCGATCCCCTCCGCCACCACCTTCTTGGCCTCCCTGACGAGGGGCTCCAGGAGGAGCTTCACGTCGAAGTCCTCGGCCTGCTCCTCCGCTACGCTGGGCCGGGTCTCGTAGCTGTAGAAGCCCTCCCCGGTTTTTCGTCCCAGCTTCTTGGCTTCGTATAGCTCGGTTATCCTCTGGCACGGCGCGTATTCAGGGCCCAGCTTCTCCTCGAACACCTTGATTATGTTGTAGACGATGTCCATGCCTATGAGGTCGCTGAGCATGAAGGGGCCCAGCGGCATCCCCGCCTTGTGCTGCATCGCGGCGTCGATCTGCTCCACGCCGTACCCGTCGAGAAGCTTACAAGCCTCGTTGAGGTAGGTGACGAGCACCCTGTTGACTATGAACCCGGGGGCGTCCTTCCTCACCCAGACGGGAGTCTTGCCCATCCTCCTGGCGAGCGTCTGCACCGTCTCCACCGTCGCCTCCGAGGTCTCCTCCCCCTGGTTGACCTCGACGAGCTTCATGATGGCGGGCGGGTTGAAGAAGTGCATACCCACGAACCGCTCCGGGTTGGGCACAGCCTCGGCTATCTCGGTTATGCTCAGGCTGCTGGTGTTGGAGGCCAGTATGGCGTCCCTAGGCGCCTTGGCCGCGGCCTCCGCCCAGACCTTGTGCTTTATCTCCATCCTCTCGGGTATCGCCTCGACGACAAGTTGGGCGTCCCTCACAGCCTCGTCGAGGCTCAGAGTGTACCTGATCCGGGCCAGCGCGGCGTCCATGTCCTCCTGGTTCATCCTGCCCCGCTTCACGAACCTGTCCAGGCTGTTCTCTATGCCGGCCTCTGCGCTGTCGAGGTAGTCCTGGGCGATGTCCCTGACCGTCACTTCGTAGCCGGCCACGGCCGCCACCTGGGCTATGCCGTGCCCCATGACCCCTGCGCCAAGGACGGCCACCCTTTGAACCTTATCAGCCTCCATATCTCTTCAACTGGCTAATCCAGCCGTAAGTTTATAGCATTTTTCCGAGGCAAAGACTATATCTGTAGTGAAAGATAGTTGCGCCTTGAACAGGCATGAGGCAGATAGTGCTGCTGAAGGACATCCCGGACCTGACGGAGATCAAGCTGGACACCCAGACCCGGGCGCCCATCGTCAAGGGCGTTAAACGCAGGATAAGCGAGGTTGACAAGAGGGCGCTGGAGGCAACCCTGAGGCTCAAGGAGAAGGCTGGCGGCGAGTTGGTGGCCCTCTCCATGGGGGACGACCAGACCAAGACCGCCCTCTTGGAGGCGCTGGCCATGGGCGCCGACGCCGCCTACATAGTAGACGATCCAAGGCTCAGGGACGTGGACACCAACGCCACCAGCAGAGTCCTAGAGGCCGCCATCGGACACATAGGAGAGTACGACCTGATAGTGGCGGGGGAGATGACTCTGGACAGCCTGTCGAGCCAGATCGGGCCGCGGCTGGCCCAGCTCCTGGGCATCCCCCAGATCACATACGTTAAGGAGTTCGACGTGGTAGACGGGAAGGTGAGGGCCGTGAGGGACCTGGAGGACGTGGACGAGGTGGTGGAGGCGTCTCTGCCCGCCGTCGTGTGCGTGGTCAGGGAGATACACGAGCCCCGGATACCCAACCTCATGAGCATAATGAGGGCGAAGAAGAAGCCCCAGACGGTGTGGGCCGCCGAAGACATAGGGCTCGACGCCTCGGAGGTGAAGGAGGTGAGCTTCGTGGAGGTGATGAGCGCCACGGTTCCCAAGGTGGAGCGAAAACAGGTGAGGATCGAGGCCGAGACCGTGGAGGCGACGGCAGCGAAGCTTGTCGAGGCCCTGGCGCAGGAGGGGGTCATCTAGTGTCGTTCCTGGTGTTCTCGGAGGACCGGATGCTGGCGTATCAGCTACTGGGGAAGGCCAGGGAGCTTGCGGACGAGACCGGCGGCGTGGTCGCGGCGCTGGCCGCCGGACCGGAGCCCATGGAGTATGTTAGGCAAGGCGCGGACACCGTCTACACGGTGGACGGGCTGGCCGGGTTCAGCGTGGAGCCCTACGGCGCCGCCGTGGTGGCGGCCGTGAAGGCCGCGGACCCGTCCACGGTGTTCATCGGGGCCACGAAGAGGGGCAAGGAGCTTGCGCCCCGGGTGGCCTCGACGCTGGGCGTCGGGTGCATGAACGACTGCAGCGGCGTCGAGCTGGAGGACGGAGGGCTGGTGGTGGAGAGGCTGACCTACGGCGGCTCCACCGTGGCCAGGGAGAGGAGCACCAGCACCCCCACCGTCATGAGCTTCCCCCCCAGGTGCTTCGAGAAGCCGGAGCCCATGGAGAGGAGTGGAGAGGTGGTGGAGCTGGACGTGGACCTCCCGGAGCCCCGGGTGACGGTGGTGGAGCGCCGCGAGAAGCCCAAGAGCTCCGCCGACCTGGAGAGCGCAACGATAATCGTCTCGGCCGGCCGCGGGTTCAAGGCCGAGGAGGACCTGAGGCTGCTAGAGGAGGTCGCAGAGGTGCTGGGCGCCCAGATGGGGTGCTCCAGGCCCATAAGCGCCGACCTGGGCTGGATGGACCAGTGGGTGGGCATCAGCGGCAAGAAGGTCAAGCCCCGGCTCTACGTGGCGTGCGGCGTCAGCGGCACCATACAGCACGTCGCAGGCATCAGAGACAGCCAGATCATAGTCAGCATAAACAGCGACGAGGGAGCCGGCATCCACAGCGTAAGCGATTACAGCATCGTCGGCGACGTATACGAGGTGTTGCCCGCGCTGGCCAAGGCGCTGAGGGAGAGAGCCTAAGTTTTTAGGCCCGCCCCACCCATCTCTACACATGGCTCATGGTGACGACGTTCTACAGGCGATCAGAGACGCCGCGGCTACGATAGCGGACTCAAGCTACGTGACCTGCCTCACGGGCGCTGGGGTGAGCGTGGAGAGCGGCATCCGGCCCTTCAGGGGCCCCGGCGGCCTCTGGACCGAGAGGGGCGAGCCATCCATGGATGGCTACCAGAGGTTCCTAAGGGACCCCAAGGGGTACTGGGAGCGCCGCATGAAGGATCCCAACGAGTTCGGGATAAGCATCATGGGCGCGAAGCCCAACCCGGGCCACCTCGCGTTGGCCGAGCTTGAGGAGATGGGCGTCCTCATGACGCTGATAACCCAGAACATAGACAACCTCCACCTGGTAGCCGGGAGCCGCAACGTGCTTGAGATCCACGGAAACTCCAGATACCTTCGCTGCATCGGCTGCCACAATAGGTGGCCGGTCGAGGAGTTCAGCGTTGAGTCTATCCCGTCCAGGTGCCCGGAGTGCGGAGGCTACATGAAGAGCGACACCGTGATGTTCGGGGAACCCATC
>CAZBUI010000183.1:0-4151 GCA_964495055.1 uncultured Candidatus Bathyarchaeia archaeon
GGGTAGCCCCAGAACCCTCTTCACCTCCGTGTTCCGGAAGTCGCCTATCCAGCAGGTGCCCAGCCCCTCGGCCCGCGCCGCGAGTATTAGGTGGGTGAACGCGATGCCCACATCCATGATGAACGACAGCTCGCCCATATAGCCGCCCCTGCTGAAAGGCACCCTCCGCCCCGCGGCCACGACCACCACCGGTGCCTCATCTATCCACATCTGGCCGCCGCACGCCTGCGCCACCCGACGTTTCTTATCCGGGGATTTGACCACGATGAACCTCCAAGGCTGCCTGTTGCTGCCGCTGGGCGCCATCCTCGCCGCGTCGAGCACCCGTCTCAGGGATCCCTCGGGGACGGGATCCGCCTTGTAGGACCTTATGCTTCTCCGTGTCCTTATTATCTCATAGAACTCCATATCATACGATGATGCGCCCCCCAATATAACCTGTGGGTGTGGCGCCTGTTCTAAAAACTAGGTTTATATTTGGTTTCGCCGCATCCATCGCGATTAACAATGAGAAACAGGATCAGGTTTCTGCTCGCGGTAGCGGCGGTCGTCTGCATGGCGGTTGCATACCACTCCGTAAACCCTGGAACAGCGGTCGTCAACACCTTGGCTACCGCTATAGTGGAGGACATGGCTCTACACAGGGCGGAGCTTGGCGACACGGTCTTCATCTACTACATACAAGGGGACAACCCCAAGCTGATTCCGGTGACCATAGAGAAGGTGGTGATAACGCTGCTCGTGAACGGGACAGACCACATGAGCAGGGTTATGCAGAACGAGCCCCTCACCGTGAACCCCGGCACCACCCTTAAGATGCAGAAGCGGGTCTACCTCTCCGGCTCCCCCATAGGGTACCAACCCCAGGGGCGAAGGACATACAGGCTTGAGGCGACCGTGGAGGTGTTCGCGTCCGCCGAGTTCCTAGGCATGCGTTCTGAGAAGAGCCGCGTCTTGACCGACTAGCGGTCGTGGACGTATGTGAAGGCCGACTAGCCACGTCATAGTTGGTTCAACGAGTAGGGCGACAAACGTCCGTTAACTAGAGGTATAATACTCGGAGTAGCTCAGGAAGCCCGTCTCGCCCTCCGGGTCCTTGACCCCCATGACCAGCCTCTGCCTCTCTCTCCGTGGGCCCATCACCTTCAGGGTTAGCCACGTCTCCTCGCCGTAGGCCAGATCGAGGTAGCCGCTGTAGGTCTCGGCGAGTATGACGCCGTCTTGGTCCTCCACCGCGAGCCAGAGGAGGTAACCCTCTGCGGCGATGGAGCCCTCGCTAGTCACGTGGAACCTCACTGTGACCCTGTTGTTTTTCCTGGAAGCCGTCCAAGTGTAGGCGAGGAACGGCATCCTATCGACGGGCTGAAGGGTCGCCTCCTCGGAGTCGTGCTCGGGGGGCACCTCGCCCACCTCCCAGCCGGGGGCCGTGGTCTCCAGGTAGAAGTATGTCACGTTCTCGTGGACCCAGTGGACGCCTATGGCGTTCACGGCTACACCCACCGCGAGGTGGTTCGGCAGCATGATGAGGGAGACATTGTACCCCATGATGTCCAGTAGCGACGCCATGAGTATTCCCGTGTCCTCGCAGTCGCCGCCTCCTTCCACCAACGTCTCCACCGGGAACCGGGGATACTCGGTCACGCCCTTCGTCTCGATGTCGAGGGCGTACTCCATACTCTGGATGAAAGAGACCACCAAGCCGGTCTTGTTCTCCTCGGACAGCCCCTCGTCCACCATTATCGCGTTGAACTCGTAGACGATGGCCTCGAGGTACATGTCGTCCAGCGGGTGGAGAATGTAGCCCCTGTAGTCTGTGGTCTGGTAACGCTCCTTCCCGCTGTAGTAATCGTACAGCAGCTCGGGCACGGTTATGGTCACGCTTCGTTCAACGCCGCCCCACGTCCACGTGTACTGCTTCTCGAGGACGGGGATCGTCTCAGGAGAAATATCGAGCCCCCCGAAGGCGGCCTCGTAGTCGCTGAGGAGGGTCTCGTACTCGGACTGAAGCTGCTGGTACTGTTCCGTCAACGCCTCGTACTCGCTCATCAACGTCTCGTGGTCGCCCATGAGGTCGGTGTACTCGTCCTGCATGTCCTGCAGCTGCTGGTTCAGCGCCTCATGCTCGTCCGCAAGGGCGTTGAACTCCTCTGTTAGGTCCTCGTAGTCGGAGTTGAGCCGGTCCATGGCTTCCTGAAGCCCCTCGATCTGGGGGACGATGTACTGGGTGTAGTAGCAGTAGCCGGCTCCCCCCGCTATGATGACGCCTATGAGTATGGAGGCTAGCATCTTCGCGCTCAAGCTGGTCACTCATGGGGCGAACCCGTAATAAAAGATGAGCACAGCGGCCGCTACATCCCTATGCCGGGGGTCCTGTACCGCTTCATCCACTCCGGCTTCATCACTATGTCCCGGGGGTCGCGGAGGTGGTCGCTGCACATGACGCCGTCCAGGTGATCGATCTCGTGCTGCAGAAGCTCGCTCATGTCGTCCCTGAACTCCTCCACGTGGCTCCCGCCGCCCTCGTCCCGGTACTTCACCGTTATCTCCCTGCTCCGGGGAATCTTGACGAAGAACGCGGCCTCCATGCTGAAGCAGCTGTCCCACACCTCGAAGGTCTCCTCGCTCCGCCGAACGATCCTGGGGTTCACGAGGTAGAAGCTCCTTTCAAGCATCTGGACGCAGACCACCCGCTTCAGGTAACCGATCTGTGGGGCCGCGGCGGCCCGCCCCATCCCGTAGTGGCTCTGAGCCCACGTCAGCGTGTCCTTGAGGTCGATCAGCACCTCATCGAGGGCGTCGAAATCCGTGACCTCCTCGGATGTCATCCTCAGGGTGGGGTCCCCCAGCAGCAGCACCTCTCTGACGGCCATAGATGGATGAGGGGGCTCATCTATTGTAAAACTTGTGGGGCCCGCGGAGCATAAACCATAAACCCTAGCCGCCGTCCTTCAACGCATGCCGCAGACGCCTTTCTACCAGCTGGACGCCTTCACGTCGAAGCCCTTCAAGGGCAACCCCGCCGCCGTCTGCCTCATGCCCTGCAGCCTCGGCGACGACCTGTACCTCTCCATAGCCGGGGAGATGAACCTCTCGGAGACGGCTTTCCTCGAGGAGCAGGTCGACGGGTGCAGGCTGCGCTGGTTCACCCCCCGGCGGGAGGTGCCTCTTTGCGGCCACGCCACCCTGGCTGCAACCCACATCCTCTTCACGAGGCTCGGCGTCGAGGACGACGCGGTGACGTTCCACACCCTGTCCGGGGAGCTTTACGCGCGTAGAGCCGGGGACGCCGTGACCATGGACTTCCCGCGGAACGACCCCCACCCCGTGGAGCCGGTGGCCGGCATACTGGACGGCCTGGGCGCATCCGACCCATCGGACTTCCAGTACAGCGACACCAACCAGAAAATCGTGGTGGTGCTCCGCCGCGAGGACGAGGTCAGGGAGGTTTCCCCCGACTTCCGGGCGCTGCAGAGGGTCGAGAACACACTGGACTGGAGGGGGTCAACGTAACGACGCCGAGGGACCGCCACGACTTCGTGTCCAGGTACTTCGCGCCCTGGGTAGGGGTAGACGAGGACACTGTCACGGGGAGCGCCCACACCGTGCTGGGGCCCTACTGGGCGGCCAGGCTGGGTAAGAACAGGCTATCCGCGTACCAGGCGTCAGAGAGGGGCGGCGAGGTGCACATGGAGGTGACCCCCACGCGGGTCAACCTCACGGGGCGATGCGTGCTGGTGGCCGAGGGCGTGTTCCACTACTGAGACACGGTGCGCGGCCAGCCTTCCTAGGATTTTACCAGCCTGAGACCCGTCTTAAACGCGGCGTAGAGCACGCTCAGCCCCAGGAACGCCAGGGAGAGGCTGGAGACCAGCTTGAGCTCCGACGCCAGGGGCATCTTCATGCCCATGGTCTTCCTGTACGCGGTGAACACGTAGTTCAACGAGATGTAGAGGCCGTTCACGAACCCGGCGCCCACGAAAATGAGCAGGGTCTTGCCCCATAGCCGCCTCTCCTCGGCGAGCTCCGGCGCCATGACCTCCGCTGCAGGGGCGGCCTGGGGCTGCAGCTCCTCCATGTCGTCGTACACGTCCTCAGCCTCCACCCGGGAGGCGGCCCGCGGCTCACGGGGCTCCGGTTTCCCTCGTCGGGGG
>CAZBUI010000184.1:0-4150 GCA_964495055.1 uncultured Candidatus Bathyarchaeia archaeon
ACATGTACGATGAGCCCCAAGTCTACGGCATATACACAGATGAGACCTTGAAGCCGGTTCTTGAGAAGGCGGGCGTTAGTCTCATCGAGTCCGAGGGGGCGGTGAACGGCCTCAACGGCGTCATGATAGGCGTAGCCAAGCTTAGAGGCATAGAAGGGGTGTGCCTCATGGGAGACATCACCTACGCCAACGTCCCCCAGCACCTGTCGTCCAAGGCCGTGCTGGAGAAGCTATCGACTCTCCTGGAGCTGGATATAGACACAGAGCAGCTTAGCGTTAGAGCGAAGAAGATCGACGCCTCCATCAAGCGGCGCCTCGACATCTACGAGGAGGACGACGAAGACGAGCTCCCTGAGGAGAAGAAGCTGGGGTACATCAGCTAACCCTATATAGAGGCTGAAGGCAATATGAGTCATCAACGGGGAGAGCCACGCTGAGGGAGTCGGAAAGAGTTTACTGGATCAAAGCCGCGGCAGCGTTAATCAACGGCGGCTTGTGCTTCTACCTGAACAGGCATCTCGGCCTAAATGAGCACATCACGTTGATGGCTGGGCTGACTCTCTACATAGCGCTCTCCGAGGGACTCGCGGTCATAACCGATATAGAGCGCGATAGAACCCTAAAGATAGGCATCGGAGCGTTCATTTTCCTGTGGATGCTCTCCTGGACACTCCTGAACACGCTGTACGTGCTGGGCTAGCGGCCTACTTCTCCATGTCGTGCTTGTACTGCATGAGGTCGGCCCAAGCGGTAAAATACCCGCTGTCCCAGCTGGTCCTTATGGTTGACGAAGCGAAGTTCTTGAACTTGTTCCTGTAGTCTTTGAGGGAGTCGGGCGTGAAATCGTTCTTGTTGAGGAAATCCCTTTCGTCCCCCGACCTGACTGTGAGCAGCACCCCCTCCATGGCTTTCACGTAGCCCTCCTTGTACTCTTCGTCGCCGAAGCTGCAGTCCTTGACGGCTTCAAGCGACCTCTCGGCGTCGGTGAACCTCCTGTCGAGCAGGTATTCTATGAACTCGGCCACTGCCTTACGGGTTTTGCCTCTGACGGAAAGCCCACTCGTACTGCTAGAAGTCTTCGTCACTCTCTATTCCTCTCTCGGTTATCCTCATCGGGGCCTCGCCTTCCGGCAGCGCGGGGCTTGCGGTCAGCTTGGCTATCCGCACGTTGTTCCTTCCTTTACGAAGGAAGATCCTGCTGTGGCTCATGTGCCCCAGTATGTGTCCGCCCACGGGCGAGACCGCCTTGCTGAAGAATGAGTCCGGGCTCGCCATCACCTGGTTGGTTATCACCGTTGCGGTGTTGAAAGCCCTGCTCAGCCGCATCAGCCTGTGAAGGTGCTTGTTGAGCTGCTGCTGCCGCGGCGCCAGCATATCCCTGCCCAAGTACTCGCTCCTGAAGTGGCTCATCACGCTGTCGATGATGATGAGCCTGACGTTGTTCTCTTTGATGACTTCGTCGGCGTTCTCCAATAGAACCGTCTGGTGGTTTGAGGTATAGGCTTCTGCATAGACCACCCCCTTCAGGGCGTCCTCCGGCTCAAGTCCGAACCTCTTAGCTATCTGCATGACCCTCTCGGGCCTGAAGGTTGCCTCGGTGTCTATGTAGAGGGCGCCGCCGTTGAGCCCTCCTTGGGCTTCTCCTAGCTGCACGGTGACGCACAGCTGGTGGCACATCTGGCTCTTCCCGGACCCGAACTCGCCGTAGAACTCTGTCAGGCTCTGGGTCTCGATGCCGCCGTCCAGCAGCCTGTCCAGGCTTGAGCAGCCTGTGGTGAGCTTCCTCACGTTCTTCCTGAGCTCGACGAGCTCGTCTCCTCTCACGAAGGTAATGGCCATGCTCTTCCTGGCGGCGTCTATGACCTTCTCGGCCATGGGCTCCCCTATCCCGGCGGCGACAAGCTCGGCCACCGCCGCCGTTCCCAGGGATTCCACGGTCTTGAACCCTATCTCCTTCAGCTTGGCGACGGTCGCCGGCCCGATGCCCGGCAGATCCTCTAGGGTCTGGTACTTTGCCTTGTAGTACTCTAAGTCCTCGGACATCGCCACACCGCTCTACGCTTCACATAGATATCTCTGAAGGAGATTAAAAACTAAGCGAGACTTCACTCCTCCTCTATTTCAAGGACCAGGGGCCCCTCGTAGCCGCAATCTGTGCACCTGTACATGTACGGCAGTATACCATAGCCCCCCTTCAGCTTCATCTTGTGGCTGCCGCATTTGGGGCAGAATACGGGTCTCGGAGCCCTGTACCTTAACTTGAATTTGTCGGATAGGCCCTTGAGCCCGGGCAAAACTACTGTACCTCGATGTTCTCGTCGGGGAACCCCATGTCGACGAGGGTGTTATGCACCGTGTCCCTATGGTCCCCCATGAGCAGGACTTGTTCGTTTTTCGCTGTTCCGCCGCAGGCGCACTTGGATTTCAGCTCAGAGGCTATTTTGCTTAGGGATACGCTTCCAGAATCGATGCCGTCGATGACGGTCCATTTCTTTCCCCATTTGCGTGTCTCTAAACGAATTCTTATCCGCTGCTGCTCCTTACTCATCTCCTCGCATACGCAGAGGTCTTTCGGGAGTCCGCAGACGGGACAAATCTCCGCCATTATCAACACTTTATCGACTCGCTCAATGTAAAAACCTTTGCACTGGCGGCCATTCAGCGCCTCCTAAGTGTAGTTCTGGAGGAGGCTGAAAGCCTTGAGGGCGTCCTGGCCGTCCAGTATGATGATGGTGTTGGTGCTGCAACTGATGAACTCGACGATGTTTATGTTCCTGCTCGCCAGCAGCTGGGTTATGAAGGCGACGAATCCGGGGGTCGTCTCGACGCGGGGCGGGCTAAGGAGTATTAATGCCACGAGGTTGCTCTGAACCTTGACAGATTCTTCGAGCTTCTCCTTCATGGTCGTCTGGTCAACGACGTAGACGTACTGGTCTGTGAGGTGGGCCGTTACTATGTGGGGGATGTCCAGCTTCACAGGGGATATCACGACGGCTATCTTGTCCTGCAACCTCACCTTGGACTCCTTGAGTATGCCCTGCACGGCCTCCTCTCGGAGCTTCCTGTCAGAGGCTATCTCGTCCGACACCCTTATGACGGCGGCCTTGACCGCCTCGATGCTTCCCTCGCCCATCTCCTTCTGCAGTGTGCGGGCTAGGGCGCTGTAGTTGACTATCTTCATGTTCAGGGCGTCGAGGAGGCTGGGCCTCATCTGGATGGTCTCTCGGACCATCTGCGCCACGCTTTTTGTCCTATCTGAGCTCTCAATAGTCATGTTTGTAACACTTGTGTCGCAACGTATAAAAGGTTGCCTTCTACATGAATGCCTCATCCTAAAAGGAGTATAATTGCAATGTCTAAAGACAAGGTCGTTCTAGCCTACTCGGGTGGGCTGGACACATCCATGATGGTGAAGTGGCTCCAGATGGAGTACGGCATGGACGTCGTCACCGTCAACCTAGACGTGGGTCAGGGCAAGGAGAGGAAGGGCATCGAGGAGAAGGCATGGAAGCTCGGTGTCGTCAACCACTATACCTTCGACGCCAAGGAGGAGTTCGCGGTGAACTACATCTTCCCGGCGATAAAGGCCAACGCCCTCTACATGGAGACCTACCCAGTGAGCAGCAGCCTGAGCAGGCCCCTCATCGCCAGCAAGGTGGTGGAGGTGGCGGAGATGGAGGACGCCCAGGCGGTGGCCCACGGGTGCACCGGAAAGGGAAACGACCAGGTCAGGTTCGACCTCACCTTCAAGGCGCTGAACCCCAAGATGAAGATAATTGCGCCCGTCAGGGAATGGAAGTTCGACCGCCACAGCCAGATCAAGTGGGCCAAGGACCACGGGGTCCCGGTGCCCGTGACGGCGGACAGCCCCTACAGCATAGACGAGAACCTCTGGGGGAGGAGCATCGAGGGCGGCATGCTGGAGCACCCCGACGAGATGGTCCCCGGCGACATCTGGGACTGGACCGTGGACGTGGAGGACGCCCCCGACGAGCCTGACTACGTCAAGATAGGGTTCCACAAGGGGGTCCCCGTAAGCCTCGACGGAGTCGACTGCAAGCCGGTGGAGCTCATCCAGAAGATCAAGCAGCTGGGCGGCAAACACGGCATAGGCAGGATAGAGCACATGGAGGACCGCATCGTGGGCCTG
>CAZBUI010000185.1:0-4090 GCA_964495055.1 uncultured Candidatus Bathyarchaeia archaeon
TAAGGTTAATCATGAACTTTTCTAGAGGGGGATTAACGTTTCCCGATATGGTGATCTTTTCTCCTAGCTCTACTTCTTTGGGTTTTGCTGCAGCCTCATATTCATACTTAATTTCTGGCATAGTCACTGGTAGCGAGGTTAGGAAAGGCTGGTAGGTAATGTAACAGATGTGGGGTTCATCGTACTCGTGATAGACCTTTCCTTCAATAATCTCTGTATCGTTTGTACCCCACCAGTTATTCTTTAGGTTTATCTCGATTCTTGGGTCTTCTCTGCCAATATATATGTTATTTTTGTTATTGTAAAATATGTTATATTCTATTCTCGGCATTGTCCTATTATAGAAGGAATGCTCACCAAAATATACTCCGTTTAGGCTATCCATTATGATGTTTCTTCTTATTATAGGTTTTATTTCTCCAGAAATGAATACTGCATCCTGTTTAGAGCCCCTGATAATATTTTCCATTATTATTGGTTTCAATTTAGGTCCCTCATATGGAATCTCATTATTGTTAATCAGTATGCCACATATTTTCGTGTTCGTTATTGTATTGTTCAATACAAGGGCGTTTTTCACGTTTATTCCTCGTTGTGTGTTATCTATTACATTGTTTCGGACTGTCCCGTTTAATATGTTGATAGCCGCGCCTTTTTTAATGTTGAAGAACCTGTTGTTTTTTATGACTCCGTCTTCCATGTAAACCGCTAGAACCACGCCGTCGAAAAGGCTGTTGGTTACTTCACCGTTTGTTTTCAACGTGTGGTACTCCTTGATATGGTATGAGGAACCGTAGACGGCTATGTGATCGAGTTTCAGTCTACCTCCGTTAATCAGTCCGTACTCCACTGTATAGTTACCACAGTGTACGTCCACGTACTCGAGGAGGCATCCATTGCTTTTCTCTTTCCTCCAGGCGTTGCTATCCTCCGTGAAACAGATCCTGGCCTTCGTGTAATCGGATAGGGTCGTGTCTGAGATGTTGAAGAAGATCCTTTCCTCAGGTGTTCCTCTGGCTCTGAGGGTACCTTCTATGGTCATCGACCATATATGGAAGTCGACTACCACACCCTCTTCTATGTTGAGCGTTACCCCTTTAGGCACTATGACGTTGTCGTTTAGGATGTATGGGTTGTTCTCTTTGGTCCAGAAGATGTCGCCCCTTAACTGTCCCCCCACGAGGGTTCCCTCGGGCTCTTCTGTGGCCGTGGTTGGGGCTACTTGTATGGATATAGTTTGAAATAGTATTATCAGTAGGAGTACCGATCTGTTTTTTTTCATCTATCTGGTCTCATGAATAAAATTCGATATAATTTGATTATGGTATAAGGTTACACCTTTTCCCCCAATTTACTTGAATTGGACAAACTGCTTCTGTGGGACGGTGTTTTCCTTCGAGTAACTGGGCGAACCGAGCTTTTGTTTACTGGTTATTCGGTTAGCGCATATCGGTAGTCTTATAGTAATGAAAAACTACCTCGATTAGAGATGTCTGGTTTTAAGCTTGAAGGCGTGCTCCCCGCGGTTGTCACGCCCTTCGACAAACACGAGGAGTTCAACGAGCCCGCGTTCAGGAATTTGGTCGACTGGCTCATCGAGCAGGGCATCACGGGCATTGTGCCGTGCGGCACCACAGGCGAGTTCAGCCTCATGACCCAATCCGAGAGAGCCAGGGTGATTGAGGTCTGCGTGGACCAGGTGAACGGCAGGGTTCCGGTCATCGCCGGGACCGGGGACACGGCAACCAAGCTGGTGGTGGACGCCACCCGTCACGCGCTGGATGTGGGGGCTGACGCCGCTATAATCGTGAACCCCTACTACATGAAGCCCAAGGGCGGTAAGGGTATCTACGACCACTACGTGAGCATCGCCGACGCAGTGGACCTCCCGCTGGTGGTGTACAACATCCCCGTGGCCACCAACCAGTATATCCCGTGGCAGGTGGTCGAGGACCTGGTGGACGAGTGCAGCACGGTCCGGGGTATGAAGGACAGCAGCGGCGACCTCAAGTACCTCATGACCATCCTCGAGAAGGTGGGCGACAAGATCGACGTGGTGGTGGGCTGGGACGAGGTGGTCCTGGCCGCGCTGGCCGCCGGCTGCAAAGGCATGATACTGGCCTCAGCCAACGTCGTGACGCCCTACTGGCTCGACGTCTACAAGAAGATGAAAGAGGGTAAGCTCGACGAGGCCCGTGCGGTCCAGCGCAGGCTACAGAAGTTCACGCGGCACATCGTCGCCACGGGAGCCCTGGGCCCCAAGGTCTGCCTCAACTACATGGGCCACGACGTGGGCATGACCCGGAGGCCCATAGTGCTCGGCGACGTGGTGAGCTGGGAGCTCAGGGAGGAGTTCAGGGTGGAGCTGGAGAAGCTGGGGCTAATAGAGAGGAAGCCCATCACGTTCGAGCTCCCGGAGAAGCCGGTCACGGAGCGCTTCTACAGGGTGGACGTCACGCCCGAGGTGATAGAGCAGTTCGGACTCCGTACGGGCGAGGCCCTCGTAGACCCAGATAGCAACGAGGTTGCCCACATCGACCTCCTCGTGGGTACCGTGGACGGCCCCGTGGGGATGGCTTACGCGGACGCCTTGGCTCGGCCGTCGAAGGACCGTGAGGCCCTACAGGTCATCCTGGAGCCTAACCTGGCGGTGAAGCCGCCTACGATAATGGTGCCCACGGTGCCGGTGAAGGGGATGAGGGACGCCAGCCTCGTCTACGGCCCAGCTCAGGAGGCCGTCGCCAAGGCGGTTGTCCAGAGCGTAGAGGACGGGATACTGCCTGAGACCGATGAGCTGGTGATGGTGGCTAACGTCTTCGTCCATCCGTCGGCGAGCCGGCGCAAGCGTGTGTACATCAACAACCTGAAGGCGATGAGGCACGCCATACGGAAAGCCATGGAGGGGCGGCCCACCGTCGAGGAGCTCAAGGAGAACGCGAGGAGGGCCAGGCACCCGTACAGGGAGAGTCTATGAGATTCTTGGGGTCTGTGTGTAGCGCGGCTTCATACATGAATTTTTTTTAAGATGTTTTGCTTTGTATGGCCGAAGGAATGAGACTGTAACGCCAATCCGTAGTGTGTTGGCTTGAACCTCCTTTACCTATTTTTTCCTTCCCCGCCACCGCGTCGCCTAGGTTATGGTGAACTAGATGGGATACTTGGTGTACGTGGAGGTGCCGTTTCTCAGCACCTCGAGCTCTGTCTCGATGACGCTGGCGTACTGCAGGTGTATGGTGGAGGCGTCGATGAGTATGTCTAGGCTACTGGTGGCTGGCAGGTTGGCCCATGTCCCCGTGGTCAGGGTGAAGGTGCCGTCTATGACCTGTAGCTGGGTCTCGCCGGATCTGAAGTAGATGGTGCAGTTTATTATCCTGTCAATGTTGCTGTCGGAGATTCTGACGAGTCGAACTGTGTAGAGGGCCGTCCCGTTGTTGACGACCCTCAGGGCGTAGTCGTTGACGAGAATGGACTCCTCCTGCAGGAGCCTCACGAAGTTGGTAAACTGCTGGAAGCTATCAGTCGTTGAGTAGACGGAGGTGACCCGTATCCTCGCGTAGCTGCCGCTGAGGCAGCTCTGGGCGTTGCTTGTGACGTTCACCCACCGGGTGTTGTTGGCTCCCGTGGAGACGTAAGATAGATATCCTTGGCCGTTGGATGGGAAGCTTGAGGTGGTGTAGTTCCAGACTTGCAGCGTCACCGTGGCCCCGTCCACGCTGTTGTGGCTGACCACGGTGAAGTTCAAGTTGGGGGACAGGTTGTCTGTGACGTCGGTGAACACGAACTCGGTCTGGGCAGTATACTCGTCGTAGTAGGTCGTGTTGAAGGCAAGGTAATCGAGCTTCAGGTCGAACTGTGTGTACATTTTCCCTGTCAACTTGGCGGTCCACCACCCTGTGCCGTTTCTGAAGTTGGCTGGGTTATCAGTGATCACCTGGTTCTTGGCCTCATCGACACCGGCTGATCCCACCGTGTAGTTCATGTAGCCATCGCCTATGGTCGGGTACGCTGTACCTGAGTGGTTGTACAGCTGTAGCTCTACCCTGACGGACTCGTTGGTCCAAGCGCTGTCTACCGTCCACTCTATCTGTGT
>CAZBUI010000186.1:0-4061 GCA_964495055.1 uncultured Candidatus Bathyarchaeia archaeon
CCTTCTGCAGCACTATCCCCCTGCCCATGGGTGCTCCCTCCAGGAGGTCCTTCTTCTCCAGACGCCTCTTCAGCCTCAGCGTGTAGTCTTTGCTCTTGTACCTCATCTTCTTGCGGACGTTCTTGTTTCTGCGTGCAGAGTACAGGCCGTTTGCCATTTGATTCTCCACCACTCCGATGCGAGGAACCCCTTTAAACTTTACGCATTTTCGCTGTTTGAAGCGTATTTCTGCCTGTTTCGAGTATATTATGGAACATGAGACGCATCTTCTAGTATTTAGCCTAACATTTTTATTCTGCATATAGGTTGAAGGTGTAGGAGAATTCAGAGATGAGCAAGAGGGATAAACCTCACATCAACCTGATCATCATCGGCCACGTAGACCACGGCAAGTCCACGAGCATCGGACACCTGTTCTACAAGGCAGGCGCTATTCCGGAGAAGCAGCTAAGAGACTTCGAGGCGGAAGCCGAGGCACTCGGTAAAGGCTCATTCAAGTATGCCTGGGTCCTCGACAAGCTCAAGGAGGAGCGTGAGAGAGGCCTGACCATCGACCTCGCCTTCTACGAGCTTGAGACTAGGAAGAACGTCTTCACGGTAATCGACGCCCCCGGCCACAGAGACTTCGTCAAGAACATGGTCACCGGCGCCAGCCAGGCGGACGGGGCCATACTGATGATATCCGCCAAGAGGGGAGAGTACGAGGCCGGAACCAACCCCGGCGGACAGACACGCGAACACGCCTTCCTCGCCAAGACTCTGGGAGTTAACCAGCTGGTCGTTGCGGTCAACAAGATGGATGACCCCAGCGTCAACTGGAGCGAGCAGAGGTACGAGGAAGTCAAGGACGGCATCTCCAGGCTCCTCAAGATGGTCGGCTACGACCCATCGAAGATCAGCTTCGTGCCCACCAGCGGCTGGACCGGCGACAACCTCGTCGAGAAGAGCGACAAGATGCCGTGGTACAAGGGCCCAACCCTGCTTGAGGCGCTCGACACGTTCGAGTTGCCCCCCAAGCCCACCGACAAGCCTCTCAGGATACCCGTCCAGGAGGTATACACCATCAGGGGCGTCGGTACGACGCCGGTCGGCAAGGTCGAGACAGGCGTGCTGAAGCCTGGGGACGATATAATATTCATGCCGAGCGGCGAGCAGGGCAAGGTAAACAGCATAGAGACCCACTACACCAAGATCGACAGCGCCGGCCCCGGCGACAACATCGGCTTCAACGTGAAGGGAGTCGCCAAGGACAAGCTCAAGCGCGGGAACGTGGCGAGCCACCTCAACAACCCATGCAGGGTAGCCAAGGCGTTCAAGGGCAGGATATTCATCATCCACCACCCGACGGCCGTAGGAGAGGGCTACACACCTGTTCTGCACCTGCACACGGCGCAGATCGCCGTCAGGTTCGACAAGCTGTTGTCGAAGCTGGACCCCAGGACGGGGCAGACCATCGAGGAGAACCCGGCCTACCTGAGGACAGGGGACGCCGCCATAGTGCGGTTCGTGCCGCTTCAGCCGACGGCGATGGAGATCTTCAAGGACTTCCCGCAGCTGGGCCGGTTCGCGCTCCGTGACATGGGCACCACCATAGGCGCCGGAATCGTCATGGAGATCGAGGAGTAGGCTCCATCCACCTTTTTTAGTAACCTTTAAGTTCTTACTTTCACGTAATCACGGGGAACCAGCATGGCGAGGCGTGCGAGGATAAAGCTGACGAGCACCGACACCGAGAAGCTTGAGGGTGTCTGCGGTGAGATCAAGGACATCGCCAAGAGGATCGGCGTTAAGATCGTGGGCCCGATACCGCTGCCTACTAAGAAGCTTGTGGTTCCTACGCGGCGGACGCCTTGCGGGGATGGCAGCGCCACGTGGGACAGGTATGAGATGCGCGTCCATAAGCGTCTCATCGAGATCGACGCTAGGGACCGTGTGATGCGGAGCATCATGAGGATCAGGGTGCCCAACGAGGTCTACATCGAGATGGAGATCCGTTAGGACGTTTAATCGCTGGTTTTCGCGGGTAGACGGGCGCCGTTTATCTGGGTTTGATTCGGGTTTCCAGGCTTACATATTTGTGGAAGGTTGTGGGGGGGTTAGACGTTAGCCAGGTGTTTTGCGACCCAGGGGATGTCCAGCTCCTCTAGTTTCCCGACCGTGGGTACGCCCGTGTCCTCGTCCCAACCCATCATCCGGTAATAGGTTTTCTTCGCCTTTCTCAGCTTTCTGGGGTCAACGGCCGTGTCTGGTATGGGCCCCCCGTTCTGGGTCTGGAACATCCTCGGCGGTAGCCAGTCCTCCTTCTCCGTGAAGCCTTCCCTCATGTTGAAGGCTCTGGCCATGTTGAGGGCTCTCTCCCCCACCTTGGCCAGTTCCCACAGGGAAGTATCCCATCCCGTCACCGCCTTGAACATCTCGACCTTCTGGTTGGGCGACCACGGGGCGAACATGCACATAAGGGCACAGTTGTCGAGAACCCGCAGGTTTACGAAGTAGATGAGCATCCTCACCTTACCTGAGCTTAGGTCGTCTAGGGGCAGGCTCTCGAGGATTCCCATGGACTTTATCCGGGATACCCCGGCGTCAGAGACCACCATGGTGTCGTGGATGTTGTGCATGTGGTCTGCGCCCGTGGGTGATACCGCGTAGCCTACTCCCAGAGCCCTCTTCAGCCTGGGGTCGTGCATGGGCAACTCCTGACCTTTGACGTTGACGGCGTACTTCCAAGCCTCGCCCCCGATCTTCTCGGCGGCCCTCTTGGAACCCTCGGATAACAGGGCCCCGAAACCCCTGCGCTCCCCTATCAGTTTTATCGTCTCTAGCATGGCTTCGCCGTTGCCGAATCTCAGCTCGACGCCGCCGGTGACCTCCTCGTCGATGAGCCCCCTCTCGAAGCACTCCATGGCGAAGGCGATGGTCACCCCGGTGCTGATGGAGTCGATGGCGTAGGCATTGCAAAGCTCCTGGCCTTTGAGCACAGCCTTGGGGTCTCCGACGCCGCAGCATGAGCCCAGTGAGCCCGCGGTCTCGTACTCGGGCGCCGCGTAGTCCGGGTCTGGGGCCAGGGGGTCGTCGAACTCCAGCGGCTGCTCCTTGCAGTTGATGGGGCAGCCGTAGCATGTGTGCATCCCTCTCTTTATGAGGCCCAGGCTCACCATGCCGCTCGCTGAGATGTCGGCCCACTCCGGGAACTCGCCGTCCTGGAAGTTCCTTATGGGGAGGTTGCCGTTGGGCGTGTAGGGTGGGCGTTCGCCTCCGCTTTTCTGCCAGGACGCCCGAGGAGCTATGGTCTTGGCTATGGTTCTTGTCAGCTCCTTCGTCTTCTCAGGGTCGGCTACCTCGACCTGCCCCGAGCCCCTTACGGCTATTGCTTTGAGGTTCTTGGAGCCCATCACGGCTCCCAGTCCTGTGCGCCCCGCAGCGTTGGTCAGATCGTTTAAGATGCAGGCGTAGGGAACCAGGTTCTCGCCGCCTGGGCCTATCCCGGAGACCCTGACCCTGTCGTCGTTAAGCTCTTTCCTTATGGTTTCCTGTGTTTCCTTGGTGTACTTTCCCCACAGGTGTCCGGCGTCTCTGATTTCGGGTTCTCCGTCCTTCACCCACAGGTAGACGGGGTTCTCCGATACGCCTTCGAAGATCAGCCCGTCCAGTCCAGCGTGCTTCAGCTCTGCGCCCCAGTATCCGCCTGCCTCTCCTACCCCGAAGCCGCCGGTGAGGGGCGACTTGGCTCCCACGGCGTTTCTACCGTTGCCGGGCAGCGGGACGCCGGTGATGGGGCCGGCGGCGAACACGAGTTTGTTCTCGGGGCCGAGGGGGTCTATCATGGGAGGTAGTTCCTTGAGTAGATGGTAGCCGATGATCCCCCAGCCGCCTACGTATCTACGGTAGAAGGTGTCCACGTGTGTCTCTTCCTTGATGTTGCCGTTTGATAGGTCGACGCGGAGAATCTTACCTGTGTACCCATTTGACATATGACTTCACAATCCCAATAGCCAAGGTATTACCTTAAGAGGATTCGGATTAACCCATAAAATCCGGTTTAAGATGGGCCTTCCTTTATA
>CAZBUI010000187.1:0-4049 GCA_964495055.1 uncultured Candidatus Bathyarchaeia archaeon
TGCCGCTGGAGGTCCCCCCCACAGGAGTACGACGAATACTACTTGAGGGCGAAGAAGGAGCGGTTCGGGCACAGGCTGAAGCTGTGAACGAGGGCGCCCATTTTTCTGTAGCTAGTTTGAAATATGGTAAAAACCAGTAGGAACACCCAGCTAAGATCATGGAGCCTAAAGTAAACCCCACCGCCCGACTCACAGGCACCGCCATCCTGGCGGCGCTTGTGCTGGTGTTCGACTACACCCTCAAGTACTCGGGGCTGAAGATACCTTTCCCGTGGTTCCCGGACCTCAAGTTCGACTTCACGGGGGTCCCCATAGTCCTCAGCCTGCTCATGTACGGGCTACCCTCGGCGATGACGACGTCGCTGGTGGCGGGCCTCGGCATATTCGCCCGGAGCGGCAACCCCATATCGGCCATTATGAAGTCGGCGGCCGAGCTCTCCCCCGTAGCCGGGTTCTGGCTCGGCCTCTACCTTGCAGGCGTCTCCGGCGTCGAGGGATATAAGAGCAGGGTGACCGCGTACTGCGTAGGCCTCCTGTGCCGCGTCGTCGCGATGTCCGTGGCCAACATCATCGTTCTCCCCAACTTCTGGGGGGTCCCCTTGGAGGTTGCCTACGGCCTGATGCCCCTTATAGCCGGCTTCAACATCGCCCAGGGCCTCATATCCCTCGGCCTAGGCAGCTACCTCTTCGACGCCGTCGAGAAGAGGCTCCCCCGCTGAGCCACACAGTCTTATATTCTCTGAAATCGTTATCAAGTTGATCGAGTTGAAGGAAACCGCTTACCAATGGGTAGACGAGAACGAGAAGAGCATCATAGAGTGGAGCGACAAGGCATGGGAGTTCGCCGAGCTCGGGCTTCTGGAGTTCAAGACGGCTGAGTACCTCTCAGGCGTCGCCGAGAGGCACGGGTTCAAGATGGAACGCGGCGTCGCCGAGATGCCCACCGCCTTCGTGGGCACATGGAGCAGCGGCAAGGGACCCACCATAGGCATCCTGGGGGAGCTTGACGCCCTGGCCGGCCTCAGCCAGAAGGCTGTGCCGTACCGGGACCCCATAAAGGAGGGGGCGCCCGGCCACGGCTGCGGACACAACATCTACGGCGCAGGCGCCATCGCGGCGGCCATCGCCCTCAAGACCGCCATGGAGGAGAACAAGGTGAAGGGCACCGTCAAGGTGTACGGATGCCCCGCCGAGGAGACCCTCGTCGGGAAGGTCTGGATGGTGCGCCACGGCCTCTTCGACGGCGTGGACGCCGTGCTGGCCCACCACCCCGGTAGCGCCAACACCGCGGGCACCGGCAGCGGCAACGCCATGAACAGCTTCAAGGTCCACTTCTACGGCAGGACGGCCCACAGCGCCGGCGACCCCGAGAACGGGATCAGCGCCCTGGACGCCGTGGAGCTCATGAGCGACGGAGTCAACTTCATGCGTGAGCACATAATCGAGAAGGCCCGCGTCCACTACATACACGAGGAGTGCGGAGGCCAGCCCAACGTGGTCCCCGCCTACGCCAGGACTTGGTACTACGTCCGCGCCCCCGAACGTGCGCAGGTCGAGGAGATATACGACTGGGTCATGGACATCGTCAAAGGCGCGGACCTCATGGCCCGGACCACCAGCAAGATCGATTTCCTCACGGGCTGCTACAACAAGATACCCAACAAGGTGCTGGCAGACCTTGTCGTCAGCCAGATGAGGGAGATAGGCGCCCCCACCCACACGGAGGAAGAGCTGAAGTTCGCGGACAAGATGGCCGAAAGCATAGACATCGACAAGAAGATGAACAGCCTCCAGAAGAGCAACAGGCCCGACTGGCAGAAGCTCACGGACGTCCACTTCGACGAGCGCGTCCTCGACGACTACCGAGCCGGCATGGTGAGCGCCGGCAGCACCGACGTCAGTGACGTCAGCTGGGTGGCGCCCACCATCGAGTTCAGCACCACATGCTGCATGCTGGGCACCCCGGGGCACAGCTGGCAGTTCGTCGCCCAGAACGGCATGAGCATAGGCCACAAGGGGCTCATCTTCAGCACCAAGGTCCACGCCGCCACCGCCCTAGAGCTCCTCACCAAGCCGGAGCTGCTGAAGAAGGTCAAGGACGAGTGGGTGGAGAGGCTAGCGGGGCGCGAGTACAAGCCGCCCATCCCCATGGACCTCAAGCCGCCGCTGGACCAGCTCAAGGACGCTTAGATCCGCCCCTCCCTTTTTTATTTCTTTTCAGCTTCACCTACGACAAAACCTTTTAGTGTTTAAGTTAATACGGCTTTAGGTTGATCGCCGCATATGCGTTAATCGCATACATATGCTTGACCGCGGTGGGAAACAGACTCATCTTAGGCTCCTTCACCGGAGGGAAGTTCCAAGAGAGATTCACTGCGGCAACCGAGGGCATGAGGCAGCGCATGATCCAGGCGAACAGGAAGATGGAGGCCCGGCTCGGCAGCCGGATCGGAGGAGAGGAGCCGGAGGAGCTCATAGAGTTCGGGGAGATATGGCGGAAACGACTCCAAGTCATAAAAACCCTCGACGCGGAGAAGGAGAAGATGGAGGGTCACATAAGGTTCGTCTACTACATCCTCGGGTTCGGGCTTATCCACGCCGCACTGGGGCTGATCCATCCGCCGCCCCTATTCGAGGCCCAAGGCGTCAAGGTTTACCCCGTCACCATCGGGTGGGGCTTCGCCTTGTTCGCGGGCATCCTGCTTATAATGTACCAGCTGTCGTTCCGGCGGCTGGACAGGGCCCTGAGAGAGGTCGAGGGCGAGCGCGACGAAGAGCCGGACTAGTTTTTTAAAGCCAAGCACGTCAGTCTGGTTAGGTTGATGGAGCCCTACATTCTGATCCTGCTGGCGGTCACACTGGCTGTCTGCCACTTCGCCGTCTTCAGGCTGGTCCTAGACGACGACTTCGAGGCGAGGTTCAGCGTGTACCAGGACAGGCAGAGGAGCCTCCTAGTCAGGGAGAACGAAGAGTTCGTGAGCTCGATGCAGGGCGTCATTGACAGGGACCCCGAGTCCGTGGAGGCGTCGGGCTTCGGCGAGAGGTGGCGCCACAGGCTGGCGAGCATCGACGAGGTGCTTGAGAGGCGGAGGGAGTTGGAAGGTAAGATCCACCTAACATACTACGTGTTGATAGCCTCGGTGCTTTTCTCGTCGGCGGCGCTCACCGCCCCCAACGGGATACCGCTGCCCTTCGACACCATCCTCTACGTCACCAGCTTCGGCTGGTGGCTCCTCCTCGCCGCGCTCCTGTGGATGATGTGGCTGCTCCTCAGGTACCAGATGGTGAACGGCGAGCTAAACAAGACGGGCTTCGACGACCGCAGGGGCATAAGGATAGGCTCGGGGGAGAACATGTTGTCCAGGCTCTTCAGCCGGCTCTCGGAGGCCCTGCGCCGCTAGAGACGGACCCTGTCCTTGTACCTGAACTGCTTCTCGTAGAGCTCCTCGACGCTCTGCAGAGTGTCCGCCTCCTCCGCCGGCTTGTCCTCCCTGATCCGCGTGACGCGGGCGAACCTGAGGGCGTACCCGGACTCGTAGTGGGGGCTCCTCTGTATCTCGTTGAACGCCACCTCCACGACGAGCTCCGGGCGGACATTAACAGTGTAGCTGGACTCGGAGACCTTGAGCGCTTGGAGCCTCTCGGTCATCCACCTGAACTGGTCGTCGGTGAGGCCCTTGAAGGTCTTCCCTATCACCATGGGTGTGTCGCCGTCCCAGACGGCGAGGTGGTAGCTGCTGAGCCAGCCCCTCCGCCTGCCCGAGCCCCAGTCGGCGGCGGCCACCACGACGTCCAGAGTCTTGGCCTCCTTGATCTTGAGCCACGCCTTCCCCCTAGAGCCCGGCGTGTACTTGCTGTCCATCCTCTTGGCCATGAGGCCCTCGTGCCCCAGCACCAGAGCTTCGTCGAGGAACCTCCCGGCCTTCTCCGGGCTGGACGTGACCAGCCTTTCCGCGAGAAGCATCGGTGGGGCTAGGGACTCCAGGGTCTTCCAGCGCCTACGGTAGGGCTCGTCGATGAGCAGCTCCCCGTCCAGGTAGAGCACGTCG
>CAZBUI010000188.1:0-4021 GCA_964495055.1 uncultured Candidatus Bathyarchaeia archaeon
CATTGCATGTGACGGGGGAGGGCTTGTTTCTGTGGACATTAGGGAGAGGAAAATTCTAGGAAAGGTGGATATCTACCCTAACCCGGATGTTGTCTGGTTTAACGTAAAGAAAAAGGTGGTTTACGTAGCCGGTTCCAGACCAGGCGCGGTTCAGGTCGTAAATATCAGCGAGATGAAGGTTATCGACGAAGTCACCACAGAGGAGGGGGCACACACGTTCTCCTTCGACCAGGGAGCACAGACCCTACACTCATATCTCCCAAAGAGCTGCAAGGTAGCCTTCTACGAGGAAGTCTGAGTGGAATAGGTGCGGGGGGAGGGATTCGAACCCTCGGAAGCCTGAGCATTAGATTCTAGTCCTCTATCCAAAAATAAAAGAGGGTCTAGAGGAAGTCTCTTCGCCCACCATCAACCAGCAGTATTTTGCCTGTGATGTACCGGGATTTGTCATTTGCGAAGAAGAGCACCGCGTTGGCTATGTCCTCCGGCGCACCGACCATCCCAAGGGACGAGCGGTCCCTCCTCCCCTGCAGAACCCTCTCATACTCCTCGTCGCTCCTGCCTCCCTTAAGCATCACCGTGTCAACCGCCCCGGGCGCGACGCAGTTGACGTTGATGCCGTACTTGCCCAGGTCGTACGCGGAGCTCTTGGTGAGCTGTATGACGCCTGCCTTGGAGACCCCGTAGCTGGTCTCGCCGTCCATGGCTATCCCGAAGCCGGAGTTGGATGAGATGTTCACTATCTTGCCGTAGCGCCTTTCCACCATGTGCCTCGCGGCCACCTGAGAGCAGAGGAACACGCCCTTGAGGTTGATGGCCATGTGTCTGTCCCACACCTCGTCAGTGGTATCTAGGATTGAGCCTCCGGCGGCTATTCCGGCGTTGTTTACGAGGATGTCCACCTTCCCGAACTCCTCTATGGCGGTGGCGAACATGGCCTCGACCTCGTCTCTCTTCGAGACGTCGCATTGAACGGCTATGGCTCTACCACCCATCTCCTTGATGGTGTTGACCACCTCGTCGGCCTCCTCCCGGCTCTTGCGATAATTAACAACTACCGTGCATCCTTCCCCTGCAAACGCCAAAGCGATGCCTCGACCAATGCTGCGGGATGCCCCAGTGACAACTGCTACTTTATCCTCGAAATCAGGCATACGATCACCCTTCTTATTGGTACGGTTGGATTGGGATAAGTAACTTTGGAATGCTGTCGTTCAGATAAAAAAAGGAAAAGAGGTTATTCCTCGGATGAGACCTGTTCTCCGCTTTTAGCCCAGTTATACCGGGGTATGTCGTGGATTATGATGGTGAGCCCCGCGGGGTCTACGCCGATGTCCACGAAGGCTTTCTTGATGCCCTCCATGAGCTGCGCTTTCTGCTCGACGGATTTACCTTTCCATGTTTCAATTGTTACCACTGGCATGTATATCGAGTAAATGATGGTCGGTGATGCAGAAAACTTTAACGAGTAAGAAAGGTGCGGGGGGAGGGATTCGAACCCTCGGAAGCCTGAGCTACAGGATCTTGAGTCCCGCCCCTTTGGCCACTCGGGAACCCCCGCCCACCAGAAACATACACCGATAAGCCGCTTAAAACCGTTCCCCAAAAAAACCATAAACACCCACACCCCAAACCCATACCATGAAGATATCCCTGAGCCTCGGCGGGAGCCTCCTCACAGGCAAAAACAAGGAACCCTACATACAGCTCAGCCCAGACAACTACCGCCTCTACGCCGAGACCCTCAAGGAGCTACACGACCAGGGCCACATGATCATGGCCGTCTGCGGCGGAGGCAAACCCGCCAGACACTTCATAGACGTCTCCAAGCAGCTAGGCGGAACCAGAGACGTCCAAGACCTCCTCGGCATCAAGGCCAGCCACGTCAACGCCCTCCTCATGATGTCAGCCCTCGGAGACCACGCCGACCAGAACCGCATCTACCAGAGGGCGTCAGACCTCAACCACGCACCCAAGGGCAGAATACTGGTGGGCGGCGGGTGCAGGCCCGGCAGCAGCACCGACTACAGAGCAGTAATATTCGCCGAGAAGATGGGCGCAGACCTCATCATAAACGCGACAGACGTCCCCGGCGTCTACGACAAGAACCCCAGTAAACACGCGGACGCAGTCAAGCTGAAGGAGCTCACCTACGATCAGCTGGAGACCATCATCAAGGAGAACACTAGGCAGGCCCCCGGCGAGTACGGGCTCTTCGACCTGAAGGCGGTGAAGCGGGCGAGGAGGGCCGGGATAGCCGTGGTGTTCATCGACGGCACGGACCCGGAGGAGATCAAGAGAGCCGTCGACGGCACCCACAGTGGGAGCACCGTGAAAGGGTGAAAAGGCCTCAGCCTTAGCGGCGACACAGAGCCTTTCCCGCCCATAACAGGATATAAGAACCTTCAAATACCGTACCTCTTTTAGAGTGTCCACTTAGTGAAATACCATGTCCGGTAACTCCACCCTCGACAGATTCAGGTTCCAGCGGATGCTGGAGCGGCTCCAGAGCCTAGAGGGCAGAGGAACCGAGCTGGTTACGGTCTACGTACCGCCAACCAAGCAGGTCCACGACGTCATGCAGGACCTCAGGAACGAGTACGGTACCGCAGTCAACATCAAAAGCAAAACCACCCGGAAGAACGTGCAGGACGCCCTCACCAAGGTCATGGAGCAGCTCAAGCTGTTCAAGGAGATACCCGAGAACGGCCTCGCCCTGTTCGCGGGCAACGTTGTGGGCGACACCGAGAGAGACGACGACATGGAGACCTTCGTCCTCATACCCCCCGAGCCCATAGGCATCTACTACTACAGGTGCGAACACAGGTTCATGCTGGACCCCCTCTTCGAGATCCTAGAATCAGAAGACACCTACGGCATCCTCGTCATGGACTCCAAGAACGCCACCCTGGCCACGCTCAAGGGGCAGCGAGCCGACATAGTCAAGGACATGACCAGCGGCGTCGCCGGCAAGACCCGCGCCGGAGGCCAATCCTCCAGACGCTACCAACGCCTCAGGGAGATGCACCTCAACGAGTACTACCACCGGGTGGGCGAAATGATGACCGATGTCTTCCTCCACATCGATAACCTCAAAGGCATCATCGTCGGTGGCCCAGGCCCCACCAAGGAAGACTTCCTGAAAGGCAACTACCTCCACCACGATATCAGAGACAAGATACTCACTACCGTAGACACAGGATACACGGGCCACGAAGGCGTCAAGGAGCTGGTCAACAGGAGCCGCAGCTTCCTCGAGAAGGTCCGATACATGCAGGAACGGGAGGTCGTGCAGGAGTTCCTCAAACACATCGGAGAAGACGACGGCCTAGCCAACTACGGCGAGCAAGAGGTGCTCCGCGTCCTCAAGAACGTGAACGTCTACAAGCTCCTCGTCAGCGACAGCATCAGGCGCTGGTACGTGACCCTCAAGTGCAGGACCTGCGGCTACACAGAGACCCAGATAGTGGACATGGACGAGTGGGAGGAATTCGAGGAAAAAGTCGCAGGAATGACGTGCCTCAAATGCGGTACAGGCCAATACGAGATCCAGGAAAGGGAGGACCTCATAGAGGTTCTCGTCAGGATGAGCGAGGAGGCCGAAGCAGACATGGAGATCATATCCACCCACACCGAGGAGGGCGAGATGCTCTACAGGAGCTTCGGCGGCATCGCCGCCATCACCAAGTACCGGACCTTTTAGCCTCTACGCTTCTCCAGGAACTCGCCGATCAACGGGTCCACGTGGCTCCAGTCCCGCCCCTCCTCGAAGTCTTCCCGGTCCCGCTTCGACGTGGGCACCGTGTCGAACTCGCAGTGGTCGTCCCCCAGGATCATGCACATGGTGTGTATCATCTTCTCGCCGGGGTCCGCGGCCATCACCTTCCCAGGGTCGATGAGGCAGTACATGGCTCCCAGCTCTGGCTCCCCGTACTCCAGCATCATCTTCCCCAGCTCGCACAGCGGCGACCTCCCCTCCCGGCGCTCCCAGAACCCGTACTTGGGGAGGCTCTGGTGCCCC
>CAZBUI010000189.1:0-4009 GCA_964495055.1 uncultured Candidatus Bathyarchaeia archaeon
TGAACCGTCGGGAGACCTGCCTAGGACGAGGTTTCAGATATTACGGTTACATCGAGGTTTGGATGCGTTATTCTCGTACGAACAGGCGTCTAGGGTGCCCTATTTAAGGTTGAGAGCGGTGGATGATTGAGGGCGTTTAGCTTGGGAGACATAGAAGCTGACTCTGACAGCGAGGCGGGTAGGTATCCCCTGTGCAGCGGCACCCCATGCATGGTTCACAAATGCGTAGAGTGCTGCATAGAGACCCGCATGCCCCTCACACGCTCAGATATAGAGAGGATCAAGAAGCATGGATACAGGGTCAGAGCCTTCGTCGTGAAGCGTGGAGGCGAGCGCCGTCTGAAGAACGTCAACGGAAGATGCGTCTTTCTCGGGGAGAGCGGCTGTACCCTCTATTCCTATAGACCAGAGGGATGCCGGCTCTATCCCTTTGTATTTGACGAGGATGCAGGGAGAGGCGTCATCCACGACTTCTGTCCATATGGCCACGAGTTCAAGGTAAGCGAGGATGATCTAGAAAAGCTATACGCCCTCGTAAAGAAACTATATAAAATAGAGCGTTGAAGGCGCCCACTTTATGTGGCCCCCTGAGACGTGAAAAGGGCTGCCTTCGCCGTCGCACATGTGTGCGTCATCTTGGGAAACGCTAAAAGGGTTTTATCGGCCGATCCCTTATCATTTACTGGTTGATATGAAGGAGTCGCTAGGAGCAAAGACCTGGGCCGTGCCGGCGCCCGTCTGGGTAGTGGGCACATACGACGAGGACGGCAGACCCAACTTCATGACCGCGGCGTGGGGCGGCGTCTGCTGCTCCAGCCCGCCATGCATCTACGTGAGCCTGAGGGAGGCGACATACAGCCATGGTAGCATCTTAAGCCGGAGGGCGTACACGGTCAGCGTCCCCGGGGAGGAGTACTGGAGGGAGGCGGACTACATGGGCACAGCATCAGGCAGGGATACCAACAAGGTCGAGGACACAGGATTGACCGCCGTCGAGAGCAAGCTAGTGGACGCGCCTTACGTGGAAGAGTTCCCCTTGGTGCTGGAGTGTAAGGTCATTAAGGTGGTGGAGATCGGCCTACACACAGAGTTCATAGGCGAGATACTGGACGTCAAAGCGGACAGGGAGGTACTAACCGACGGGGCCCCGGATACACAGAAGATCAAGCCCCTGCTGTTCGGGACGGGGGACCGCGGCTACCACACGGTGGGCGTCAGGGTCGGAGACGCCTTCACCCAGCGTAGGCCACCGGAGCCCCAGCGTAAGTGATTTACCTTCAAACGCCTCCACTAGTTCAGTGATTTCATGAGCCAGTTCTCAGAGAATAAGGACAAGCAGCTCAAGGAAGACGCCTCAAAGTACTTGGTGCAGAGGTGGGAGCCAAGCGTCAGGCACGAGCCGCTGATCATGGTTAAAGGGGAGGGCGTCTATATGTGGGACGCCGCCGGCAAGAAGCACCTGGATTTCATCAGCCAGCTCTACAACGTCCACATAGGCATGGGCAGCAGGGTGCCCATCGAGGCAGCCAAGAGGCAGCTTGACAGCCTCGCGTACGCGTCGCCCAGCTACTACACCGAGCCCCAGGTCAAGCTCGCCAAGAAGCTGGCCCAGATCACCCCCGGCGACCTCTGCCAAGTGTTCTTCGGGAACAGCGGCACCGAGGCCAACGAGGTGGCCATAAAGCTGGCGCAGCTCTACCGCGAGGCGCCTAAGATCATCAGCTTCTGGGACGCCTACCACGGCAGCACCTACGCCATGGTGAGCGTCGGCGGCAGCGCCCGGAACCGGCAGGCCAAGGGCCTCAGCATATTCGAGGAGTTCAAGCACATCGCCAGCCCCTACTGCTACAGGTGCCCATACAAGAAGACGTACCCCGAGTGCGGCCTCTTCTGCGCCGAGTTCCTCAAGTACACCATAGAGAAGGAGGGCGAGAACACTGTGGCCGCGTTCATGGCGGAGCCCATATGCAGCTGGGCCGGCCAGGTGGTGCCGCCGGACGGCTACTGGAAGCGCGTCAGGGAGATATGCGACGAGAAGAACATCCTCATGATATTCGACGAGGTCATGACGGCCTTCGCCCGCACAGGCAAGATGTTCGCCTGCGAGCACTGGGGCGTCGTCCCCGACGTAGAGACCTACGCCAAGGGAATCACGTGCGGCTACGTGCCCCTAGGCGCCTGCGTCATCAACAAGAAGATGGCCGACCACTTCGACGAGAAGGGGTTCCCCCACAGCTACACGTACAGCGGCCACGCCGTATCATGTGCCACGGCTCTGGCAGTCATCAACTACTACGAGGAGGAGAAGCTCGCTGACCGCGCCGCCAAGATGGGCGCCTACATGATGGACGAGCTCCGAGGCATGATGGACCGGGTCGGCATCATCGGCGATGTCCGCGGCCTCGGCCTCTTCATGGGCGTCGAGCTCGTCAAGGACCGGGAGAGCAAGGAGCGCCTAATACCCCGGGAGCTGTCCACCGACGACAGGAAAGACCCCGACAAGAACCCCATGCAATACTTCACGGGCAGGGTCAAGGAGAACGGCTTGGTGCTGGGCACCAGCTGGAACACCAGCATCCTCAGGATGATGCCGGCGCTCATAATCACCAAAGACCAGATCGACGAAGGCCTGGGGATACTGGAGCGGACACTCAACGAGACCATGGAGAAGTTCGATCTCTAATCTTTATGCTCATCATTTTTTCTTCTCTCATGAAGTACGGCCGAGAGGTCCATGATTTCTGAGAGAAAGCCAAGAAAGAGACGGGCATAGAAGGCGCTTTCACGGACGACCACGGAATCGGGGACACCCCCGAGTTCGAACAGAGGCTACTGGGCCCGGTGCTCGACGGAAAGAAACGCGCCGCCGTCGCTCCGCATGTCTTTTACGCCGTGGCACAGCATCCATAAACCATGTACAAAGTGGTTTTCACGGTCATAGAGGTGAACGAGCTGAAAGCCTGGACGGGGAGCCCACCCACGTCTCGGGGCCATGCAAGATGTACCGGGTCGGGGACAGGATGACCGTCGTGGGCAACCCCGGGAGGCTGGTGCTGGATGAGACGGACAGCGTCTGCCTCGCGGCGTTCAGCGCCATACTGCCGCTCACCAGCGCCATGACCCGGGAGGTCACAGAGCCCTGGAACTACATGGACAAGATCAAGTACTGCAGATGTCCGGACTCGGAGAGGCCCGTGGGGTTCAAGGTGGAGCGCCTGGAGGTGGAGCAAGGCGAGTACCCCACCCCCTACGGCGGAGGATAGGCTCAGGCGGCGCCGTAGAGGATGCTGTTGAACAGCAGCTTGAAGGTCGCCCTGTTCTGGTTCCTGAAGTGGGGCATGCACCCCACCAGCAGTATGGCGCCGGCGCCGGCGGGGCACTCAGCCACCGCCGCTAGGCCCCTGAGGTGCTTCTCGCCCAGTATCCAGCCGCTGAGCAGCGGGTCCGCCTCGGGGTACCACGCCACGGCGTAGCCGTCCTTCACCTTGAACGCGGGGCTGTGCAGGTACATCACGGCCTCCTCCCTGCCGAAACCGTAGCCCACGGGGTGGCTGTCATCCACGATGACCCTTAGGAGGCTCCCCGGGCAGTACAGCTCCTTCTGGTCCAGGCCCTCCGTCGCCAGCTCGGCACCCGCCCACAGCTCCTTGACCGCGTACTCGCACGCCCTGTTCAGCGTCACCACGGTGCCCCCCTGCTCCAGGAACCTCAGCACCTCCCGGTTTCCGCTCTCCTCGATGCCCCGCCGGTACACGGGCTCGTACATCTCGGCGTCCATCCAGCCCTGGCCCTTCATGCCCTCCATCACTATGTCCCGGGTCATGTCCGGGAACACCAGCACGTCCACCTTCTCCGTGAGCCCCCCGGCGCGCACGTCCTCGGGGTACAGGTTCACGTACGTGTAGCCGTACTCCTCGAGTACCATCCTGAGCCACCCCTCGTCAGCGTTGGGCAGGTGGGCCCTGTAGACGCCCACTGTGGGCTTGGCCAGCTCGTAGCAGTCCTCCGG
>CAZBUI010000190.1:0-4006 GCA_964495055.1 uncultured Candidatus Bathyarchaeia archaeon
CTACATCTCCCTGAGCCGCTTGATGCGCTCCTCGATGGGGGGGTGCGTCGCGTAGAGCGCGTCCAGTGCGCTCCTGGTGGGGTCCGCGATGAAGAGGTGGCTCACCGCCTCGCTCACCTTCATGTCGCCGCGGTTATACCTCATTATCTTCTCTAGGGCGTCTGCCAACCCGTCGGGGTAGCGTGTGAGCTCGGCGGCCGAGGCGTCGGCCAGGTACTCCCGGCGCCTGCTCACCGCCAGCTGGACCAGCCGCGTCGCGATGGGGGCGAATATGGCCAGGATGAAGCCCACGGCCACGATGATGAGGCCCATGTTCCCCTTCTCCCTGTCGCGTCTACTTCTTCCTCCCCACCAGTAGCTGCGGAGGATCATGTGGCTCAGTATGCCGGCCAGCCCCACCAGCACCGCCACCAGGGTCATGAACTGGACATCCCTGTTCCTGATGTGGCTTATCTCGTGGGCTATGACGCCCTCCAGCTCCTGGCGGTCCAGCATCCTCAGCATGCCCGTGGTCACGGCCACCGAGGCGTGCTCCTGGTCCTTGCCCGTCGCGAAGGCGTTGATCTCTTCGCTTGGCACCACGTAGACGTCGGGCTTGGGGATGCCGGCGGCGATGGCCAGCCCCTCCACGGTGTCGTTGAGGTACGTGTACTGGGGCCCCACAGCGGGCCTGGCTCCCGTGCTGCTGAGGACGACCCTGTCACCGTACTGGTAGCTGCTCCACGTGTACGCGAAGACCATCACCAGGGCGACGGGCACCGCCACGTAGACGGCGTCCGGCGCCCAGATGTAGCTGATGCTCACGATGAGAGCGAAGAGGACTACGCTTACGACTATGGCTAAAAGAATGCTGTCCCGCCTGTTTCGGGACTGCTCGTCTCTGAAGCTTCTTCTCTGCATCTAGAAATTCACTTGGGGGACTTCGCGTGCCTCGTCGGGTATCTCTAGGAACTCGTGCTTCCCGCGTCCCCCGGCGAACCATACGCCGGGGATCGTCGTCACTATGTTGTTGAAGCTCAGCACGCTGTCGTTGTAGTACTGCCTGCTGTACGCGATCTTGCTCTCGATGCCCTCCAGCTGCTCCTGCAGCAGCTTGAAGTTCTCCTGGGCCTTCAGGTCGGGGTACGCCTCGGCTACGGCGAAGAGCCTGCCGAGCGCCTGGTTCAGCATGCTGTCGGCCTCGATGCGCTCCTGCCTGGAGCCGGAGACCATGCCGGCGCGGGCCTTGGCTATGTTATCGAATATCTCCCGTTCGTGGCTCGCGTAGCCTTTTACGGTCTCGACGAGGTTGGGGACCAAGTCGAACCGCTTCTGGAGCTGCACGTCTATCTGGGCCCAAGCCTCCTCGATCCTGTTGGCCAGGGTCACTATCCTGTTGTTGTACGAGATGTACAGCCCGATTACGGCGACTGCGAGGACTACGAGTCCTCCTATAAGGTAACCTATCATGTTGATCGTTTCACCTTGAGATACTTGTTGAAGCTAAGGATATAAACCGTTTTCATAATCTGATCAGAATTAAGCCATACTTCCTTAGTAGCGTCTGAGGACCCGCATGGCTCTGGTGATCCACTTGCTGGGCTTGTGTTTATTCCCTGCGCCTGTATGAAGGTGTATATATCCTTTTCATATAGCCTTGGAAACAGTTTGCATGCGCTTGTCCGCTCACAGCAGGGGCAACTTGATGACGCCACCAGGCGCCACCTAGTCGCGCGTAAAAGAGGGGGTTAGTTGAACAACTCCTCCAGTCTATCCACTAGACCAGCGAGATAATTGAAGGCACTCTCAACTGGCTCAGGCTTCGTGAGATCGACGCCGGTCTGTTTCAGGTTCTCGGTGGGGTAACGTGAGCCACCAGCCTTCAGGAAGCTATGGTATCGCTCTACTGCTGTTTTGTCGCCTGCGAGTATGGATTTGGCTAAGGCGTGTGCACCTGAGATTCCTGTGGTGTACTGGTAGACGTAGAAGTCGATGTACATGTGCCCGAACTGGGCCCATGTGATGCCGATGCGGTCATGGTCGAAGTAAACCTCGTCCCCGTAGCCTTCCTTGAACAGCTCCGCCATCAACTCGATCAAGGTATCTGCGCTCAAAGGTTTACCCTTCTCCACCCGGGTGTGGGCTTCTAGCTCAAACCGTGCTAGGGTCGGCATGATGAAGAAGTAGCGGTGGAAGTTGGACATGGCTTCCTCGATCAAGGCTATCTGGAAGTCCCGGTCGGTCTGGGTGCGGAACAGGTAGTCGCGGACCATCGCCTGGTTGAAGTTAGAGGCTACCTCCGCCTCAAACAGAGAGTAGCGGCCATAGATGAAGGGCTGTGTACGCCACGAGTAGTACGAGTGAAGGGCGTGCCCCAGCTCGTGGGCGAGGGTGCTGAGGCTGAACAGGTCACCGGCCCACGACATCATTATGAAGGGATAGGTCTCAGCCGTGCCGCTGGTGAAGGCGCCCTGGCGCTTACCCTTGTTACGGACGCGGTCAACCCAGCGCTGCTCCATGCAGCCTCTGCGGACGACGTCAACGATCTCCTGGCCCAGCGGGGCCAGTCCCTCGCATATCCAGTCCACTGCCTGTTCATAGGAGATACGGGGTTTATCGGTGGTCAGGGGCGCCTTGATGTCGTATACGTGGAAGGTGTCTACGTCCATGATATCTCTGCGGAGGCGCCAGTAGCGGTGCCACGTCGGCAGGTTCCTCCTGAAGACCTCCAGCAGGTTGTGGTATACCTCGACCGGGATGTTGTTGGGCCCCAGCGACGCGTGGAGGCTGGACTCGTAGCCCCTTGCCCTCATGTTGAACACGTCTTGCTTTAACTTGGAGATGAGGGTGGACGCCATCGTGTTCTTGTATGAGAGGTAGCCGTCAGAGTAGTTCATCCAGGCTGTGCGACGGGTCTCCCTGTCTGGGCTCGTTAGTAATCCACCTATGCTGGCTTGACCAACCTCGATCCTGTCTCCCCCGGAGGACACGGCTGGCTCGAAGGATAGGTCCGCGTTGTTCAGCGAGCTATATATCGTGGAGGGGCCGCTGAACGGGTCGGAGGTCATGGCTAGCACCTCCTCGACCTCGGCGCTACGCACGTGCTCCTGTCTACTCCTTAGCTTATCCAGTGCGTGGCTGAAGAAGGCTAGCTCATCCGTGGACTGGACCCATTCCTCGACGACGTCCAAACCAATCTCCATTAATTCGGGTTCAAAGAAGGCGGTCGCTGCAGCGAGACGTGAGAGGAGGCTTTGTGCCTGCCCCAGTCGGGCAGCGTTACGCTGATTGGTGGTATCAACCGAGTAAGAGTTGCTAGCATAGTTACGGATCTTACCCGCCGTTATGCCCGCCTTCTGAGCCAACTCCAGATAAGCTAGTAGCTTGTCTGGGCCTTCCTTTATCTTGCCCTGGTACGCGGATAGCTTGGGGAGGATGTCTGTGAGTTCCTCACACGCTGCTTCCCATTCCTCATGGGAAGCATAGACGCTTTCAAGGTCCCATGTCTCCTCGATGGGGACCTGGTTGCGCGGGGGCAGACTCGATGACTCGATCATATTTTTAGACTCCTATGAAACTTGATGGAGAAACAGGTTAAGTAGTTTATGATAAACGTGCCGGGGGGATTAAATAATCAGATTCTTAGGGATGCTGAATGTGAGAGCGTGTTCACCGATCTCCACCCCTTATACAATGTGGCCACCGAATTGTATCGTGCTCAAGTCTTATCCATGTAATGAAGGATGCAAAACCCTATACATCAGTTGTTGCGTCGCAGCATCGTCGTTTAAGAGTTCTTTTATGACGATCTGAAGGGCTAAACGATGGTGACGGGAAGCTTGAGGAGAGTAAAGATCGTTCTGATCCTGTTGATCTGGGTATCGCTGTTACATGGCTCGGTTAAGACTTGGGCGATGCTGTCGCCGCCCGGAGCCGAGATCGATGATTATTTCTACGCCACATTCCTCGGAGGAGGCTCCGGGGACATCGTCAGAGATATCGCGGTGGACTCCGCGGGGGACATGGT
>CAZBUI010000191.1:0-3900 GCA_964495055.1 uncultured Candidatus Bathyarchaeia archaeon
CCTTATGCTCTCTATCTGCTCTCTCATGAGCCGCCTTGAGCTCTCTACTCTGACGAGGTTTCTTCCGAGGACGTAGTTGCCGACGATGACCCTCTCCAGCACCTTGGTGTTGTCGCAGTTGTCTACGTTCACCACGTATACGCTACTATCCTCTGTCTCGATGGGCTCCGGCGTCAGCCTCAGGGCTCCGTCGTTTTCTTCGGATATGAACACCACATCGCCTTTTTGTATCCCAGTCTTCTTCGCCCAGTTCATGGGTAAGGAGACAGATAGAGTCGAGTACCCTACTTTCTGTACTTTTCTAGGCTCCAAATTTTTCACCTGACGTTTGACCATGGATGCCAACGGGTTTCATTTCACGAAGCTCCTTTCGATGGTTTTTATTCAGGGCATCTGTATTTATGGTCATTATTCGAAAATGGTTTTAATGGATAATATATAAATGATTCTTTTGGTATTTGCTGGACGTTAATTGATGCTAAAAATCAGGTTAAATAATTAACTCTTCTCCCAGCAGCCCAGGGAAAGGCGGGAGATACAGCTTTGCGTACAACATCGCCCCGAGACAAAACAGGATGATTACGAGCGCAACGTAGTCGGAGCCAGTCATTCTCAGCTCGTATATGTTAGTCCTTTTCTCTGTCGCGCCGAAGGCCCTTGACTCCATTGCCTCAGCCAGCTCGAGGCTCCTGCGGATGGAGTTGATGATGAGAGGGAGCAGTATGGGAATATAGTTCTTGACTCTGGTGATGAAGTTGCCTTTGTCGAGCTCCAGTCCTCTGGAACGCTGGGCGTCCATTATGGTCTGAGCCTCGTCGGCGAGGACCGGCACGAAACGTATGGCTGTTATGAACGCGAAGTTGAACTCATATGGTATTCTAGCCTTCTCTAGGGCCAAGCTCAGCTTGTCAGGTGACGTGGTCAGGAAGAAGACGGAGAACGACGTGATCAAGGCTATGAACCGGACAGTTAGGGCGAGGCTGTACTCCACCAAGGCCCATGTGAGCTGTCCACCCCTGAAATAGTAGAAACTCAACATGTTAGACGCGAATATGATGACGGCAATAACCGAGGCTCCTTTTACGCTCTTGTACCACTCTCGCACGACCTTCGCGGCAACTATGAGGGGCAGCTGGGCTAGAAAGATCACTATAAGGGGCACCAGTTCGAGGAACATTATCGACGCTGTGAAGGAGACGAGGGTCAGGAGGAACTTGACCCGCGGATCCATGTTGTGGATGAAGGTGTCGCCCCTCGTGAATCGGAGGCTCTCTAGAAGGCTCACGTCTTCGCCTCCCCAATGGTTCTAATTAGTATGTCGAACGCCTCGTTGACGTCCAGTACGTCTCTGGGCAGGCCATGATCAGAAAGTTTGAAGAAAAGCCGCGTTATCTCCGGCGGGGCGACGCTACACCGGCTCAGAGTCTCTAAACGGGTCATTATCTCCTTCGAGGAGCCGTCGTCTACTACGCGTCCATCCGCCATCAACACTATTCTTGGCTGACTCTCCGCCACGAACTCAACGTCGTGGGTAACGATGACCACGGTTTTCCCCTGCGACCGTAGATGGTTGAGGAAGTGCCTCAGCCTCTCCTTCTGACCATAATCCTGGCCTATCGTGGGCTCGTCGAGCACCAGTATGTCTGGGTCCCAGGCGAGCACCGAGGCGAGGGCCACCCTCTTACGCTCGCCGCCGCTCAGGGTAAAAGGGCTCTTTTCTCTGTATTCTGTGAGGTCTAAGAGGTTCAACGCCCAAGTCACACGCTGCTCTATCACAGACTCGTCGAATCCGAAGTTTCTGAGGGCAAAGCTTATCTCTTTTTCAACGGTCTCCTCGAAAAGCTGGTCGTCAGGGTTCTGGAACACCAACCCGATGTTCCTCGCCAGCTGGGCGACGCTCAGCGTTGAAACATCCACAGAGTTGACCATCACCTCACCGGTAGAAGGCTTTAGCAGGCCATTGAAATGTTTCACGAGGGTCGTCTTCCCGGCACCATTCTCCCCCATTATGGCCACGTAGTCTCCTTGATAGATTGTCAGCGATACATCTCTGAGTGCATCTACGTTTCCAGGGTAGGTGAAACATGCGTCTCTTACCTCGATCACGGGTTGGTGATGGTACTCACCAGCGAAACCGGATAGGTCGTCCATCCCTTCGGCTCTAAATGGTTTACGCTCGGGGAGTCTTGATTTAAACTCGTCATAGAACTGCTGTGCAGAGATCGGTAGCTTGTTGAAATGTACTCCTCTTGAGCTGAGTCTTCTAGCTAGCTCGAACACACGGGGAATGCCAACGCCCAAGAGGCGAGTCTGATCATCGGCGAATACCATGGCCGGCTCTCCATCCTGTACGATCCTTCCTTCGTTTAACACGATCATCCGGTCCACGTGTTTCGCGGCGAGGTCCATCCTGTGCTCGATGAGTATGATAGTTATGCCCAGCTCCTTGTTCAGGTGGTCCAGCACCGAGAAGATGTGCTCCGCGCCTACGGGGTCGAGGAAGGACGTAGGCTCGTCCATTACGATGATGTCTGGGCGCATGGCGAGCACGGAGGCGATGGTGAGCCTCTGCTTCTGGCCGCCAGATAGCTCATGGGTAGCCCGCTGCCTTAGTTGTTGGAGGCCTGTGGTTTCGACCGCCCACTCGATCTCCCTGTACATTTCTTCTTTCTGTACTCCAAGGTTCTCTAGGCCGAAGGCGATGTCTTTCTCTACCGTCAGGGCGAATATCTGGTTGTCCGGGTTCTGGAAGATGAGGCCGACGTGCTGTGCCAGCTTCATGATGGGGTTTTCCTTCGTGTCTAGGCCGGCGACCTTCACCGATCCCTCCATGACGCCGTTGTAGAACTTAGGTACTAGGCCGTTCAGACATCTACAAAAGGTGGTCTTACCGCAACCGCTGGGGCCCGTCAGAAGAATGAACTCCCCGGGCTGCACCGTGAGGGATATGTTGATGAGGACGGGTTTATCAGAGTGGGGGTAAGTGTACTTCAGGTCTTTTACTTCGATCAATCCCAACTCTGCGGCCCTCACGAAACCGGGTTTCTTTATTGAACGCAGCCTTTGATATAATAGTTTAACCTATAGAGGATTTTGATTAACCTCGTCTCGGGTTGTCAGTGTATTTAAGCCCTTATAAAGGAAGGAGCATCCTAAACCGGATTTTATGGGATAATCCGAATTCTCTATATTTTGAAAATAATAATAATAATAAAAAAGGGAAGAAACGTGACTATTGATCAATTACCACTTTGATGGAGTTGGTCTCCTTCTTGTTTGCAGCAGTCTCGAAGGCCTCGTTGATCTTCTCCAACGGGAACCTGTGGGTGATCATCTCCGTCGCATGAAGCTTACCGTCGATCAATAGATCGGTAACCATCTTGAACTCGGGGTCGTTCTCCCAGTGGTAGAAGCCTGACACCGGCACCACGTCGATCTCGCCCCACTGGAGCTTCTGCCAGTTAACCTTTAGCTCCATATCGGGTCTAAGCGCCCCTATGAGGGCCACCTGCCCCTTCCTCCGCACCATCTCAACGGCTTGTGGAAGCACCACCGAGGAGGCTCTACCTCCGACGCACTCGAACACCTTGTCTGCCCCCCGTCCATCGGTGAGCTCCATGACCCTCTTCACGGGGTCAACCTTGGTGGAGTTGATGGTCTCATAAGCGCCTATGGTCTTTTCCGCGAACTTGAGAGGGTGGTCGATGACGTCGATTATTATCCCTTTTGCTCCAGCAATGTTCACCAGATCTAAGAGGCTGAGCCCAATGGGGCCGGCGCCTATAATAACCACTGTCTGGTCCATGTGTGTGTTTGTCCTGTTTATAGCATGTATGCTGGTGCCGTAGACGTCCATGATCGCGGCCTCGCCGTACCCGACGTGGTCGGGTATCTTGTACA
>CAZBUI010000192.1:0-3849 GCA_964495055.1 uncultured Candidatus Bathyarchaeia archaeon
GGCCGGCGCCATGGAGACCGGGCGCACAGGCAACACGATACTCGGGATGGCGCTGGACAAAGCCGAGAAGGCGGGCTTAAATCCCAGCATATACACTCATCCTATAGGCGTCTACGGCCACGCCGCCGGCCCAACCATCGGCCTCTGGGACCAGCAGGAAGGCGTCCTTGGCCGGGGGGACCACCCTCTGAACCCTGACACCTGCTACGCCATAGAGCTCAACGCTAAGCGCGAGGTGCCTGAGTGGGAAGGCCAGGAGGTCCGGATAAGCCTGGAGCAGGACGCGTGGTGGACGGGTGAGAAAATGGTGTTCATGGCTGGTCGGCAGAAGAGGCTGCACTTGGTGAGCTGAGATGGTTGACGTAGAGGAGGTAGGCGCCAAGGCGCTGGAGTACGACAAGTACAGTGGCTGCAGCCAGAGCGTGCTGCTGGCGCTGCAGGAAGCGTTTGAGATAGGAGACCCGGAGAGCTTCCGGGCAGCCACGGTCCTCAGCGGAGGCGTGGCCCGGAGGGGGGAGACGTGCGGCGCCCTGCTGGGCGGGTTGATGGCGCTTGGGCTCGTCATTGGGCGGGACGACATACGCGACACCCAGGCCTACAGGGACGCCATGAAGCCCGCCAACGAGATAGTGGACGAGTTCAAGAGGAGGCTGGAGGAGGAGTTCGGGTTCGATGAGCCGCTGGACTCGACGATCTGCCGCGAGATACAGAGACATATCTATGGGCGGGGCTTCGATCTAAACGACCCGATGGACTACCCGCTGTTCATTGAGGCGGGTGGCCACGAAGACGATGGGTGCCCCAAGACATGCGCCGTAGCCGCCAAGGTGACCGCGGAGAAGCTCATGGAGCTGATGCGGTAGAAAACAAGCTTTAAAAAGTCTGGGACGACTGAACTTCCTTTTTGCCGCCGAATAGCCCGGTTATTCTGCCGAGGGGCGGGCTCTTAACGCCCTTGGACAGGCACTCGTTGCACAGCTTCCGGTGTGGCTTTCCGCCGTTCATGCAGAAGCTCACCCCACACTGTCTGCACTTGCAGGTCTTCACGCGCTGTGCTCCGCATACATCGCAGTCTGGCATGTCTAATATTCACCTGCCGGTCTCGACGCCTGTGAGAACCTCACAAGGCATCTCACCTCTGCACGTTGACAGGAATACAAAACATTAGATCAGGCGAGGCCGGCGGTGGATACAATTTAATCTCGCCTTTACATCATGAAGCACATGCAGCCCACCGTCTTCGAAGTGCTCCACCCGAGGATACGGTCGGGGCTGGATACGCTGGGCATATCCAAGCCGACGCCGCCCCAGGAGAAGGCGTTCGAGCCGATACTTGCCGGTGAGAACGTGCTGCTGGTGGCCCCCACCGCAAGCGGGAAGACCGAGGCGGCTCTTCTGCCCGTATTTGACATGTACCTGAGGTCGAAGCCGGAGAAGGGCATAGGCATAATCTACATCACCCCACTCAGGGCGCTGAACAGGGACGTAGAGAAGCGGATGATGTTCTGGGCGGACCATCTGGGAATCGACGTCCATGTGAGGCACGGCGACACCAGCCAGAGGCAGAGGCGCAGGCAGAGCACTAGGCCACCGCAGATGCTCATCACCACCCCCGAGACCCTGCAGGCCATACTGCCGACGAAGTCTATGAGGAAACACCTGGAGACGGCCAGGTGGATCATCGTGGATGAGATACACGACCTGGCGGCGAGCAAGCGGGGGGCCCAGCTCACCGTCGGCATGGAGAGACTCGAAGAAGCCGCCGGGCGCAGCGTCCAGAGGATAGGGCTCAGCGCCACCGTCGGCAACCCGGACACCGTCGCCCAGTTCCTAGGCGGCATATACCCCGTCACCACCGTCGAGGTGGAGGTGGACAAGAGCTACCTGTACAACGTAGAGTTCCCCGAGCCCGGCAACGAGGACTACGACCTGGCAGACGAGATCGACACGCCGCCCAAGGCGGCCTCCAGGCTCAACCGGATAAGGCGCCTGGTGGGCGACCACAACGGGACCCTCATATTCGTGCAGGGCAGGGGCCAGGCCGAGGCCCTAGGCTACAAGCTGAAGACCCTTGAGAGGGGCGTCGAGGTGCACCATGGGAGCCTGAGCCGGGAGCAGAGACACAGGGTGGAGGACGAGTTCAAGGCCGGGAGGCTCAACGCCATAGTCTGCACCAGCACGCTGCAGCTGGGCATCGACGTGGGGGAGGTGGACCTCTGCATTCAGTACCTGAGCCCCCGCCAAGTCTCCACGCTGATGCAGAGAGTGGGGCGGGCGGGCCACAGACTGAGCCGCCTGAGCGAGGGAGTCACAATCCCGGCGTACGGCGAGGACGCGCTGGAGTGCGTGGTGACAAGCGAATTGGCGAGGCGTAGGCGGCTTGAGCCCACCGTGGTCCACGTGATGCCCTTGGACGTGCTCACCTACCAGATAGCGGGCCTCACGCTGAGCCACCCGGAGGGCATCGACATAGCTGATCTACACGGTCTGGTGACGAGGGCTTACCCGTTCAAGGACCTCAGCGTGGAGGAGCTGGTGGAGCTGACCGGGTTCCTGTCCAAGATAGGACTGGTCTTCAGGGAGGGGGAAACATTGAAGGGCCGTGGCAAGGCAAGAAGATACTACTACGAGAACCTTGGCATGATAAACGACGAGCGAAGGTACCCGTTCATCAACGCCGTTACGGACGAGATGGTGGGCACCGTGGGCGACGAGTTCTGGAGCCTCCGGGCCCGCGTCGGCCTCAACGTCATACTCCGCGGCCGCGTCTGGCGGATACTCCAGATAGACGAGGAGCGGGGCGTGCTCCACGCGCTCCCCAGCACCGACCCCCTCGGCGCCCTCCCCGGCTGGGACGGCAAACTCATACCCGTCTCCAAGGAGGTGGCCGAAGAGGGGGGAAGGCTGCGCCTGAGGGTGCTTGAGGCGGCGCAGAGCGGCAGGCTGAGCAAGCTGGCGGATTCTCTGGACACAGACATGAACAGCCTAGCCGAGGTTGCCGGGGAGGCGGAGGCCCACATAAGGTCCGGGGTCCCCCTGCCGAGCCCCGACAACCTAGTCCTAGAGGTCTACGACCGGTACGTCGTCATCCACAGCGTCCACGGCGAGAATCTCAACAGAGCCCTTGGCGCCATACTGGACGCCGCGCTCAGCGAGATGGAGCTAATATACGGTTGGTGGAACGACGCCTACAGAATACTCGTCGAGGCCCCGAACAAGCTCAACAAGGAGGAAACGGAGCGAGTTGAGAGGCTCGTCACGGGACTGACGGAGGCTGATGCTGACAGGCTCCTCATGGAGTTCATGGAGGCCCGGTTCCCGTTCGGCTACAAGATGAAGTTCATCGCCGAGCGGTTCGGCGTCCTCCCCCGCGGCAAGATAATGGGCCCCGACCGAGTGGAGAACCTCTACTACAGGTTCAAGGACACGCCCATCTACCGGGAGACCCTCCGCGAGGCGTACCAGGAGAAACTGGACCTGCCCGGCGTGAAGGAGTTGATCCGGGGAATCGCTGATGGGAGCATCTCTGTAGTGGTGAAGAAGGTGTCAGAGCCCAGCGCCCTCGCACGGCACATACTGGAGAAGTACGCCGACGTCGAGGAGCTCATGGCCACCGACGCCACCATAGGCGACCAGCTCCAGTACATGAAGGAGAGCATCGAGGCGCTGCGCTTCATCGACGCCAACAAGGTCTCGGCGTGCAGCAACCTGTTTCTGGGCGACCGAGAGAAGATGGTCGTCGCGGAGCTGAAGAACGGGTTCCCCGTCCACGTGGATGAGTTGGAGAAGGCCGACGCGCGCTGGCTTGTCCCGAAATTCATGAGATGTAATATCGTGTCAGCCGGATAG
>CAZBUI010000193.1:0-3819 GCA_964495055.1 uncultured Candidatus Bathyarchaeia archaeon
CATCTGGCGCTCGACGCCAGGGGAGCTCAGGGACGCCCTCCCAGTCGGGGAGCCCTGCACCAGCTGCGGCGACCTCTGGGTCTGCGGAGGCAGATGCCTCTTCGCGAACCAGACCATGTTCTGGGGCAGACATTGGTTCGACAGGGTGTGCGAGGCCACCCGCCACATGATACATGAGCTGGAGACCTTGGTACCCCTGGCGGAGAGCCTCATAGATGAAGGGGTCCTGCCGATGGACGCGTTCGACTACCCCGAGATAAACAACGGATGCGAGATCATACCCTAGAAAAACATCAATACCCCCGCGACTATGTTCACGTATGAGCGTCGAGTTCGGTGTATTCATCAGCCCAGAACGCCCCAACTACAAGGATATTCTCGACGACGTTCTGCACTGCGAGGCGCTTGGATACCAGAGCGTCTGGACCAGCGACCACGTGATAGGGATGTACATGAACCCCGGCGACCCGAGGTTTGAGTGCTGGACCACCACGGCGGCGCTGGTGGCCAGCACCTCCACCATAAAGCTAGGCCAGCTGGTGCTCTGCAACCTCTTCAGGCACCCAAGCCTATTAGCCAAGATGGCTGCGACTCTGGACGCCATAAGCGGCGGACGCCTCATACTGGGCCTGGGAACAGGGTGGCACGAGGGCGAGTTCAAGGCATACGGCTACCCGTACGAGGGCGCCGCGGCGCGCGTCGGGAGGCTGGACGAGGCGGCCCAGATAATCAAGAGGATGTGGACCGAGGAGGCGCCGAGCTTCCAGGGACGCTACTACCATATAGAGGAGGCCTATTGCTCGCCGAAGCCCGTCCAGAGGCCCCACCCGCCGCTCATGCTGGCGGGGGGCGGAGAGCAGCTGACGCTCAGGACCGTGGCCAGGCACGCTGACATCAGCAACTTCGCCGCGTGGATGGGTTCACCGAGCGACTTCATGCACAAGGCGGAGGTGCTCAGCCGCCACTGCTTGAACGCTGGCAGGGACTTCGACGAGATACAGCTGTCCTGGGCTAACTACACGTTGATAAGTGGGGACAGGGGAAGCGCAGAGATAAGCCTCGACAGGTACACCCGGAGCATGCAGGCCAGATACGGCACTAAGGCAGGGGACAGGAGGCCGCCGCTCTGCGGGACCCCCGACGACGTGATAGAGCAGATACAGGCCTACATCGACGCCGGCGTCACCCGGTTCATACACAGGTTCATGGGGGGCAGCTTCAGGGAGGAGGCGACGCTCTTCGCGGAGGAAGTCATGCCTTCGTTCAAAGCCTAGCCTTTATCTGTACCTCCGTGCCCTGAATAAGTATGGAGAACCGTTTATACAAGCTGACCCGGCCAGAGGTCGAGGACTACCTAAAGGAGAACGACGTGGTCCTGTTGCCGGTGGGCTCCACCGAGCAACACGGCAAGCACATGGCCATAGACAGCGACGCCTACACGGCCCACGAGATCTCGTTGAGGGTCGCCGAGAAGACGGGGGTCCTAGTGGCCCCGACGGTGAGCTACGGCTACTCGCCCCACCACATGAACTTCAAGGGCTCGGTTACCCTCACATTCCAGACCCTCGTGAACGTGTTGAAGGAGGTCTGCGAGAGCCTCATCCACCACGGCTTCAACAAGATCGTGATCATGAACGCCCACGGCGGCAACACGGACCCTATAAAGCAGGCCCTTAAGGAGATCCAGGACGAGACAGGGAAGAGGGTGTACAGCGTCATGGTCTACCCCAGCCCCGACGGCTTCGGTGCCGAGGGCACCAAGGTGATAGAGCAGGAGGGCGGAGGCCACGCCTGCGAGCTGGAGACCAGCGTTGGGCTATACCTGGGCCACAGGATACTCATGGACAGAGCCGAGAAGTGGACCCCAGAGCACACCACCATCGACCCCCGGTACAGGAGGAAGGTGGCCGCTGCCTACATGTTCGACGAGATCACCAGCATAGGCAGCCTCGGCGACCCGACTATAGCCACCAAGGAGAAGGGTAAGATACTGGTTGACAGTGTCGTGAAGGACCTAGCCGAGTTCATAGAAGAGCTAAAAACCCTCTAACACTTTTTCTTTAGACTCTCGATCAACTCTTTGGCCTTGTTTTTGTACTCGTTTATGAGCGCCGTGAGCTTCTCTTCGTTCTCCGCCTCGGCGTAGATGCGGGCTAGGGGCTCGGTGCCGCTAGGCCGGACCATAACCCAGCTTCCGTCGCTCCAGCTCAGCTTGACGCCGTCCATGGTGTTCACTTGGGGGGCGTCGGCTACCTCGGGCAGCCTCCTGAGCAGCCCCTCTTTGAGCTCGTTGGGGCACGGTATACCGTCCTTTCCCTTGGCTCCTATGGGCTGTTCGGCTATCAGCTCGCTGAGGCTTTTACCCCGCTCAGCCATTATGTGGAGCAGCAGCGCCATGGCCATGGTGCCGTCCCTGGCCGGGAGGTGGGGCCCATACATGATGCCGCCGTTCTCCTCGCCTCCGATGGGGGCGCCCAGCTCTATCATGGCTCTGCTTATGAGGACGCTGCCCACCTTGACCCAGTGGACCCTACCGCCGTGGGCCTCCACGACCTTCTCAAGCCCGTCCGAGGTGCTGACGGAGGTGACCACCGTGGCGCCTGGATGCTTCTCCATGTACCAGTCGGCTACGAGGCACAGGATGCTGTCCCCCCAGACGGCCACCCCGTTCTCGTCTATGACAATGCTGCGGTCCCCGTCGCCGTCGAACCCGATGCCCATGTGGGCTCCCGTGGCCTTCATCAGCTGCTTCAAGGCGCCCAGGTTCTTGGGGGTGGGCTCGCTGCCCCTGCCGGGGAACGAGCCGTCTATCTCCGTGTTGACCGTGTACACGCCGCAGCCCAGCCGGCTGGCCACCTGGGGCGCCGTGAGGGCCGCGACGCCGTTCCCCGTGTCCAAGGCGACCCTGTACCCCTTCTCCCTTATGGCTTCCACGTCCACGCGGCTGAGCACCGCCCCCATATATGACTTCATTCCGTCGTACACGGTCACCGCGCCCACCTGGTCCCAGGGAACGGGCTCCGGCTCGCCCCTGCGGTAGAGCTCCTCTATACGTTCCTCGGTTTCCTTGGAGACCTCCGCGCCGTCCCCCGATTGAACCTTGACTCCGTTGAACTCGGGGGGGTTGTGGCTCGCGGTGACCATTATCCCGCCGTCCAGACCGAGGTCCTTTATCAGGTACTGGAGGGCCGGCGTGGGCAGCAAGCCCACGTCGTGTACGTTGCAGCCCACGCTGAGGAGTGCGGCCGTGACGGCGTCCCTTATCATGGGGCTGCTGGTTCGGCCGTCCATGCCCACAGCCATCTCCCTGCCCAAGACATGGCCGGCAGCGGCTGCTACCCCGGAAGCCAGCTCGATGGTCAGTTCCTTGTTCACGACGCCCCGCACACCGTTGCTGCCGAAAAGCCTCTGCACTACATCACCTGCCTCGGTTCAAGTATGCTCTCCTTTACGGTCTTGGCGGGGCAGATGGCTACCCCCCCGGTGATGGTCACGCCCATCTTTATCTGGACGTAGTCCCCCACGAGGCTCCCCGGCCCCAACCTGACCCCCTGCTCCAGCACCGCGTTCTCGCCTATGATCGAGTCTCTGACGCCGCAGCCGTCCCCGACGGTGGCCCCGGCGAATATTATGCTGTTCTCTATGGAGACGCCTCTCCCCACGTGGGCGCTGTCCATGATGCTGACTTTTGGGCCTATTTTCGAGACTGCGCCTACGTGCACGCCGTCCCCGAGGACGCATGGTTTCTCTATGGTGGCCGATGGGTCCACGTCGGCGTTCTCGTTGAGCGCCCCCCCTCTCATCTTCCCGAGGATGGCG
>CAZBUI010000194.1:0-3816 GCA_964495055.1 uncultured Candidatus Bathyarchaeia archaeon
TGCTGGTGCATCCCTGGGGGCAGGTGGTGGTCCACTCGCCGTCCAGGGACTCTACGTGGCCCGTCCAGCCGCAGCGGGGGCACTCGACGGTCCTCATGGTCTCCTTGAGGGCGGTGGCCATGGCCTCCTTGCTTGTCTCGGTGAAGTTGACGCCTTGGACGTTTCTGACTCCGGCCCTCCTCATGTCCTCGACGATGTAGTCGCCTACGCCTGTCTGGTCGCAGGCCACGGCTGCGAGGCTGCTCCAGTTGTCCTGGAGGCGTCTGAGGTGGCCTATGACGACGCCGTAGGGCGTGTCCAGCTTGAACCGGTGGAGGTGCCGGAGGTGGAGGTGGCCGCGTCTGGCCTCCACCACCGCGACGACGCTGTGGTCCTGCTTCTTGCCGAAGTCCACGCCGGCGTGGAACCTGCCCCTGGGCTTTCTGTCGGCGGCGGTGTACTTGAGGGCTGTGTCCTGGCAGAGCGCTATGAGGCTGGCGGGGAGCCACCTGTCCGTGTCCTCGGCCCACTCGCAGAGCATCTCCCGTCTCCAGCGGACGGGGTCGCCGGCCAGCTGCTGCTTGATCATGTCTACGAACCCGGGGTCCAGGGGGCCGTGCGGCGCCACGGCCTCCGTGTAGGGCACCGTGTGGGTGCTGAACCTGCTGTACCGTGGGTCGTGGAACATCTTGTGGAAGACGCTGTCCGTGTTCCAGGGGGTGGATTCGGCTATGAGGTAGCCGTTTGTGGTGTTGAGGGTGAAGAGGACGGCGGAGTAGAGGTCCTCGTCGTCGCGGATGAAGTTCATCTCCATGAGGTAGACCGCCTTGGCGGTGTGGCCCCTTATGGTCTCGGGAACCGGAGGCTCGGCGAGGATCTGGCTGCCGTTCCTGAACCGGATGACGGTGCGTAGTATGTTCTTGTTGCCCACGACGTAGTCGAAGAACCGTTTGTCGTGTTTCTCCATGGCTCTTAGGTGGCGGTGGAGGGCGTTGAAGGCGATGTTCTTGACCTGGTCCAGCTTTGGGGCGGTCACCAGGATGACGGAGCCGGGGTGCCTGAAGGCGTGGTGGAGGAGCTTGGCCATGCCGTTGTAGGTTTTCCCGGTTTGGCGGGCCATGAGGTTGGCGACGAAATGGCTTTCGTCTCGGAGGAACGGCCAGACGTACTGGTAGGGCTCGTAGCGGAGCCATTGTCTGCAGAACGTGACGGGGTCAGCCGGCAGGGTCCTCGGCGATCCGGTAACCGAGCGTGTCTTCTCCCCTCTTTCCCGCAAGCTGTCTCTCTTCTTTCTCCAGCTCCGTAACTTCCCGCTCAAGGTTCTCCACCTCGACGTCCACGACCATGCCGTAGCATGCCTTGATGGCCCTGATGAGCACGGACATGGCCTTCACCTGCACCTCCTCGACGCCCTCCGGGTCCGAGATCATGTCGTCGCACTGCTGGGCGATCCTCTCCAGGCGAGCTATGTAGCTCTCTCTCTTCTTAGCCGGGTCAATCCGGACTCGGCGAGTCGAGATGAGGAGCCGAACCCGTCCGCCTCCGTTATTCTTCCGCTCCACCGGCCCCTCCTCTTGAGCTCCCTCACGACCCCCAGCATGAGCCGTAGGTCCTGGTTCAGCGAGGCGACGCTCGCCCTTATCTTGTAGAACGCGTTCCTGGTCTCCTGGCTCTCTCTCCCTGTCTTCAGCCACTCCTCCAGCAGCCTCCTCTCGGCCTCCGTGAATATGTAGCGCCGCATAGCCTCACCTCGACGGCCGGCGGTGCACCGTTACCGGCCGTGCCCCTCCCCCCAGTCCCTGCACCAGTAGAGGTACGCCTTGGTCTGGGACAGGACGCCGAGTATCCGCAGGGTCCAGGCCAGGCTGGCGGTGTCGGCCGCGCCCAGCCACTCCCTGAACTCCGCCTTCTTGAGGTAGGGCCGGTTGGTCCTGGCCAGCCTCCGATAGCAGTGAGAGTCGACGCGCAGCAGAGCCTCGTTGATCTCCGTGTGCTTCTCGGGGGGTAGGCTGGCTAGCTTCCTCTCGTTGTATCTCTTGGACGCCAGCATCGCGGGGTTGAAGCCCAGCGCCTCGAGCCTGTCCACCGCCTCGACCACCCTCATCGTGGGCTCCTTCACGAGGATCTTCCTCATGCCGGCCTTCTCGGCGAAGGGGTTGTACTGGGCCATCACCGCTATGAGCTCGACGTGTCTGCGGCCGGTGAGGCGCAGCGTCTCCCTGATGAGCCTGGCGCCGAGGCCTATTGTCCTGTACTTGGGGTGTACGATGACGCGGCTGATGAGGGTCCAGTCCCTGTTGAGTTCCTTGAGCCGCGGTCTGTAGCCGACGGCCTTCGTTCTGCCGGCCGCCGTGGGCGTCGGGTACGTGTAGGCTATGACGCCGATGAGCTCGCCGCCGAGCCTCATGGAGAAGAACTTGTGGGGCGCGACTACCCTGTGGTCCCTGTAGTGGAGGTGGGCCAGCCTATCGTAGTCCTCCTTTGATGCCTCTTGTATGGTTATGTCTCGGGCGACGGTGCAGCCGGCCGTCTCCACGTTTGAGTGGTAGCTGATCTCGATGTCGGTGCCCCAGCTCTTGTGTATGTGGATGCTGGGGCTCAGGTCGTCGAGTAGGTCGGTGTGGGTGGTGGCCACGATGAGCGTCGCGCCGCTGCGGCGGGCCAGCTTCTGGATGTTGTAGGCGACTATCCTGGCGGTGGATCTGTCGAGGGTGCTGCAGAACTCGTCGCAGAGCCAGTACGGTCTCCCCATGTCCAGCAGCTGGGCTATCCTGAAGCGGTAGCGCTGCCCGTCGCTCAGGTGGCTCGGCCGCCTGAGGAACAGGTAGGCGTCGTTGAGGCCCACCAGGCTGAGCAGCCGCAGCGCCTCCCTGAAGGTGCCGCCCACGAGGTCTATGATGGGCCCGTCGTCGGGCGTCCCCAGCTCAGTCATCGAGGCGGCCTCGTCTCCCAGGTCCTCTCTGAGCGCCCTGAGCAGCACGCTCTTGCCGCTGCCGCTGTCCCCGGTGATGTAGACTACGTCGCCCTGGGCCAGCCGGACCTCGAAGTCCCTGTAGAGCACGTGCTCCTGGGCCTCGTCTACGCCGAGCCCGAAGGCCTCCGCCACCTCCACGGTCCGCTCCGTGAGCGGCGCCCGGGTGGTGAACGCCACGTCGTAGACGTAGCAGCCCCGCTGTTTGTCGAACCGTCGTACCCGCCTGACCCGGACCCCAGGTACTCTGCCCCCCTCTTTCACTCGGCACTCTTCCCCCAGACGGCGCCCACTATGGTGCCCACCACCAGCATGATGCCGTTGAAGACTGCGTCGTTCCAGCTGCCCATCCACACCATGTGCACTATCTCCAGGCCGACCAGGCCTACGAAGAACAGCACCATGAGTCCGACGATGAGGACGAACCTGTCGCTGGGCATCTCCTCCTGCACCCGGACCCGGCGGCCCGAGCCGTCGGATTCCGTCACCATGCGTTTGGTGGTGCCCCGTCTGATGAGTCGTTTAAGCCACGACCACACGCACCCTCTCCTCCTTCCGCTTGTACTTCCTGAGGCTCACCCGGCGGCCCAGAATCTGGACCTCCCTGACGGCCTTCATCATCTCGTCCCGGGGCAGGATCAGCACCACCTCCTCGATGAGCTCCAGCGGGATGCGCGTCGCACCCCACTCGTTGTGGACCTCCACCACGTCCTTCCCCAGAATAAGCATCCGCTTCTTCCTGCCGCTGCAGCCCAGGTAGATGCCCCAGTCCTTGCAGAAGGCCTCGGGGCTGGCCTCGTGCTCGCTGAGCCGGGCCCGTATGTCCGAGGCGTCCAGCCACCGCACCATTATGAAGCTGCCGCGGG
>CAZBUI010000195.1:0-3809 GCA_964495055.1 uncultured Candidatus Bathyarchaeia archaeon
GGGGTGGCGCCGCTGAGGGAGGTGCTGCGGATACCCGTGGTGCCGCCGGGCTCCACCGCCAAGCACCTGTGTAGCCTCCTCGCCCCGAGGTTCAGCGTTCTCACCACCGGCGGCGGAGGAGTCGTACAAGCCATGATGCATGAGCGGGACGGGCTGCTGAAGCATATCTCCACTCACCCGGTGGGGCTCAGCGTCCCGGAGGTAAGGGAGAAGTCGGGTGAGGCGTACGACGCCCTGGTAAGGGAGGGGCGGGTGGCCGTCGAGGAGTACGGCGCCGGCGCAGTCACGTTCGGGTGCATGAGCATGGGGTTCCTCATGGTGGATGAGAGGCTCAGCGACGCCCTAGGCGTCCCGGTGGTGAACCCGGTCAAGGCTGCGGTGAAGACTGCAGAGATGCTCGTAGAGCTTGGCGTCACGCACAGCAAGCTGGTGTACCCTGTTCCCCCCAGCCTGAGATAAATGCCGCCTTGATTGGTGGTTTTATATCGCCGCGGGTTAACCCTGATCCATGTCTGAGCCAGCGGATTTCTGTAGAAGGCGCTTCAGCCACCTAAGGGAGCAGATGGAGGAGCACGGCCTCGACCTGGTCTACCTGCTCAACGTGGGGGGCGGCGCCAGGTTTAAACGAATAGCGGACACGCCGTCAGGGGTAGCCCTCATCGTGCCCATCGAAGGCGTCCCCAAGCTGTTCTGCTACAGCGTGAACATGAACAGCGCCCGCGACGAGAGCTGGATACAGGTGGAGCAGCTGGAGAGCCGCGCCAAGGCGAGGAAGCAGATAGCGGCATACGCCAACCAGCACCTCCGGGAGGGATCAAAGACAGGGGCGCCGCTGGAAGGGTTCAACCACTCCAGCTACGCCTTCTACCACGAGAACCTCAAAGGCGAGCTCGTGGACATAGGGAAGACAGTCATCCCCGAGGTCTTCTACGGTCTCCACCCCGGCGAGGTGAAGTACCACCGGAAGGTGAGCAGGCTCGCCGACATAGCGTGCAGCGCTGCACGGGAGGCCATGAGGCCCGGCGCCGCCGAGTATGAGATAGCGGCCGAGGCCGAGTACGCCATGAGGCGGGAGGGAGCCGAGCTCACCAGCTTCCAGACCATAGTCTCCACGGGGCCCCGGTCAGCGTACAGCCACGGCTGGCCCACATCCAGGAGGCTCAAGGACGGCGAGTTCATGCTCGTGGACTTGGGCCCGTCGGTGGACGGCTACGCGGCTGACGAGACACGCACATACCTCTTGGGCAGCGACCCTAAGAAGATGAAGATGCTGGAGGCCATGGACGAGGCTGTGGAGGCCGTCATCCAGAGGGTGAAGCCGGGCGTCGAGTGCAGGGAGCTGGACGCCGTCTCCCGGAGGGTGCTCAAGAAACACGGGTACCCGGACTACCCGCACAGCCTCGGCCACCCACTGAGCGGGTTCGCCGTGCCCAGCCTATCCAAAACATCTGAGCACGTCCTCAGGGAGGGCATGCTGTTCACTGTGGAGCCCGGCATCTACCTGCCGGGCTACGGCGGCGTCCGCATGGAGGAGAACGTGGTGGTCACCGAGGACGGGTTCGAGCAGCTCACCAAGAGCCCACGAATACCCTAGTCTATCCGCTCTATCCTGAAGACCACGGGCCTCAAGCCGTCGGTGCAGCAGTTCACAGAGGCGCCCTCCTCGGTGAACCACTGGAAGTCCCCGTGGAACCTTAGGGTCTGGATGTCCTTGTATATGTCGTCCCACGCCCACCCGCAGAAGCCCTCAGGCATGTTTCCGTCGGCCTCCACGATGAACTCTTGTCCATCTTCGTAGACCTCGCAGGGACCTAGCTCCCCGTACCCGATGGGCTTCTCCTTGAAGACCTCCTCCGGCTTAAATCGTCTCAGAACGGTGATCTTTAGCCTGCTCGCTTTCCTAGCCATTTCGATCGATTGAATTCCTATGGTGGGGTATATAGACTTTACACTAGACAGGCAGTATCAGGGATAGCACCTGGGCGAACACCATGCCGATGAGCAGCCCCGACGACACGACGTGCTTGTAGTTCAGGCTGCATACTCGTGGGCCACGGGGATAAGCTCGTCTATGGTCACGTAGGTCATCACTCCGGCGGCGAACCCGAGGCCCCAGCCCACTATGGCGGCTCCGCCGCCCAGAGACCTGATTACGAACACCCCTATCAAGGCGCCCAGGGGCTCGGTCATCCCGGAAAGTGTCGCCAGCCCAACGGATTTGAGCCCATCGACGCCGGACCGGATCAACGGGGTGACGGTGGCTATGCCCTAGGGGACGTTGTGAAGGCATATCATTAGGGCGACGAGGAGCCCAAGCTCCAGTTGATGGGTGAACCCCGCGCTGACCACCACCCCCTCGGGGAGGTTGTGGAGAGACATGCCCACCGCGATCACCAGACCGCTGTTGAACAGTCTCCTGTCCATTACCCCGGTCTCCCACTCCCCGAACTCGATGTGGGGGGCATGAGGTCGATGAACATCATGAGCACGGTGCCCACCCCGAAGGCCAGCGTCACCTTCAGCGGCGGCAGCACGGTGAGGGCCTCCGCGTAGAGCTGCAGGAAGCTGACGACCAGCATCACGCCCCCCGCGAAACCCATGAAGAACCCTATGAGCCGCTCGTTCACCTCCCCGAAGGCCAGCACGAGGAGGCCGCCGATCCCCGTCGCTGAGCCGGCGAGCAGACTCAGCACGATGGGGGCCACAATCTCCAAGCAATTCACATGATAGCCCTGAATACATTTCACCGGATATTTAGTGCTTCCTAATTTTCGCGCCTTTTTTAGTCGAGGCCGCGTACTCAAGTCTTATCTGGGTTCCCCACGTCATCATAGGCATGCGTATAGAAGTCATCATGCTCATATCGGGGCTCAGCAGAGAAGCGTTGAGGAAGAGGGAGCAGGGGCTGGCTTCACACGCGTCCCCAGGCGTGGATGTGAGGCTCGTCACCACGAGGGCGGCGCCCCGGTCAGTGGACTCCCTGCCGGAGATGGAGCTGGCCGCACCCGGAATCCTTGAGAGGGTCCTCAGGAGCCAAGAGGAGGGCGCGGACGCCGCCGTGATATGGGGAGGCCACGACCCCTCCCTAGAGGCGGCCAGGAGCCTCGTCTCCATCCCCGTCCTGGGGCCGGGAATGGCTTCCATGTACCTAGCGTCCATGCTGGCCAAGGAGTTCTGCCTGCTGGTCCAGCTACCCCACGTCAAAAGCCTAGCCGAACGCCAGGTGAGGAACCTAGGGCTATGGGAGCGCTGCACCGGGATATACCCTGTGGGCCTACCAGTCCTCGAGCTCGGGAAACCCCAGAGCTATGAAAAGGTGCGCGAGGCCGCGGTGTTGGGGGCGGAAGACGGGGCGGACGCCGTGTGCCTAGGCTGCATGGCAATGAACGACCACGCCGACAGGCTTCGAGGTGATCTCGGGGAGACGCAACCCGGGGTGGTGGTGATCCACCCAGGCAAAGCAGTCATCAGGATGGCTGAACTGCTGGTAGGCATGGGCCTCACGCACAGCAAGCGAAGCTACCCTCCGCCGCCCAAGGAAGTCGTCTTCCCCTTCTAGCATTGAAAGAGTCATCAACCATGTCGGAGACCGCTGAGTTCAGCTGCATACGCTGCGGAAAATGCTGCAGATTACTAGTCTCGGAGAACCGGGGGATAATGAGAGGACTCACCCTGCTGCCAGAGGAGACAAGCCTCTTCCCGGAGAACACGGTCAAGCCGACCATAGGAGTAGGAGAGACGCCCCACGACCCAAGGTTCAGGGTGCTGGCCTACCAGCTGGCCGTGGAGCCCTGAACCTTGGGTCGTGG